>NZ_JBFAHW010000140.1:0-26500 GCF_040654355.1 Streptomyces sp. NPDC050704
TGGGCGAGGCTGGGATCGTGGGCGAGGCTAGGGTCGTGGGCGAGGCTGGAGGGCAGGGCGCAGCCCGCCCTCCAGGGGCGCGGGGCTGTGACATCTGCGGCTCCGCCGCGGGGCGCGACCAGCCCCCACCCACCCGCACAGACCCGGTCCACACACGCCGAACGGCCCGGCGCCGGAGAGTCCGTGAACTCTCCGGCGCCGGGCCACCCCCGATCCCCCCGCCCCACCACGACCCCCGTACGTGGTGGCCGCTCAGCCCGCGCAGCTACTCCGTAGCGATCGCGTTCAGTACGTTCATCCGCCCCGCCCGGAACGCCGGGATCAGCGCCGCGAACAGGCCCACGAAGGCCGAGGCGACGAAGACGCCGATGATCGTCGGCCAGGGGATCTCCAGGACCTTCAGGCCTTCCAGGGCCAGCAGCTTCTGGGCGGTGGCGCCCCAGCCCATGCCCAGGCCGAGGCCGAGCAGCGCTCCGAAGAGGGCGATGACGACCGACTCCATACGGATCATGCGGCGCAGCTGGCGGCGGGAGAGGCCGATGGCGCGCATCAGGCCGATCTCGCGGGTCCGCTCGACGACCGAGAGGGCCAGGGTGTTCACGACACCCAGGACCGCCACGATGATCGCGAGGGCCAGCAGGCCGTAGACCATGTTCAGGAGCTGGCCGATCTGGTCCTTGAGCTCCTGCTTGTAGTCGGACTGGTCGCGGACCTGGTACTGCGGGTAGGCGTCCATCGACTTCTTCAGTGCCGCGTACGCCTGCTCCTCCTGGCCCTCGGCCGCCTTGGCGAACATGATCTCGTTCGGCGGGATCTGGTCCTTGGGGACGTACTGCTCCATCGTCGCGATGCTCATGTACCGCGCGCCCTGGTCGAGGGCGCTGTCGTCGTTGGTGATCGCGGCGACCTTGAGCTTCGCGGTCTCACCGCCCTTGAAGGCGACGGTCATGGTGTCGCCGACCTTGATCCCGTGATCCGTCGCGTACTCGGAGCCGACCGACATCGCGTTCTTGCCGTACGCCGCCGACAGCTCACCGGCGGTCATCTCGCGGCGCAGGTCGCTCGCGTATGTCGGGTCCGCGGCCGTGACATCACTGCTCTCGGTCTTGCCGTCGGGCGAGGTCATCTTGGCCTCGACCGTCTTGTAGCTCGTGACGTGGTCCAGGCCCGGCGTCGACTCGATGGCCTTCTGGGCCTGCGGAACGATCCGGTTGTTGCCCTGGATGATGAAGTCCGCGCCGACCGACTTGTCCAGCTCGTCCGTCGCGGAGGCCACCATGGAGGAGCCGACCACGGAGAGGCAGGCGACCAGCGCGAGGCCGATCATCAGGGCCGCACCGGTGGCGCCCGTACGGCGCGGGTTGCGCAGTGCGTTCCGCTCGGCCAGCCGGCCGACGGGTCCGAAGCCGCGCAGCAGGACCGCGCTGATCGCCCGGACCACGCCGCCCGCGAGCAGCGGGCCGATGATGACGAACCCGATGAGGGTGAGCACCACACCGGCGCCCAGCATCAGCGAGCCGTCGCTCGCCGTGTCCGAGGTGCCCGCCAGGTAGAGCGCGGCACCGCCGGAGCCCGTGAGGGCCAGGCCGATCAGGCCCCGGATCCAGCCGGCCTTGCCGTCCGCCGGCGTACCGGCGTCGCGCAGCGCGGCCATCGGGGAGACCTTGCCCGCGCGGCGGGCCGGGAGGTAGGCGGCCAGGACCGTGACGACGATGCCGAGGATCAGACCGACCACCGGGGTGGCCGTCTTGACCGTCAGGTCGGCGGTGGAGAGGTTCATGCCCGCCATCGACATGAGCTTCATCAGGCCGACCGCGATGCCGACGCCCGCGCCGACACCGGCCACGGATCCCACGATGCCCAGTAGGAGGGCCTCGAACAGCACGGACCGGTTGACCTGCTTGCGGGACGAGCCGATCGCCCGCATCAGGCCGATCTCCCGGGTGCGCTGGGCGACCAGCATCGAGAAGGTGTTGATGATCAGGAAGATGCCGACCAGGAACGCGATCCCGGCGAAGCCGAGCATGGCGTACTTGATGACGTTCATGAACTCGCCGACGCCCTCGCGGTTCTCGTCCGAGAACTCCTTCTGCGTCTGGATCTTGTACGCCCCGGCGGCACCCCCGGCCCCGGCTTCGGACCCGGCCAGCGTCGCGGAGACGTTCTGCTTCAGCTGCCCGTCGGTGACGCCCTGTTCCGCCGAGACGTTGATCTGGGTGAACCGGCCGGTGGCGCCGAGCAGTTCACGCTGTGCGGTGGCGGTGTCGAAGTAGACGACGGCCGCACCCGGGTTGGTCACCTTGAAGGTGGCGATGCCGACGATCTTCGCCTTGAAGTCGCCCGTGACGGCGATGGTACGAAGCTCGTCACCCATCTTGAGGTTGTGCTTGTCCGCGGTGTCGGCGTCGACCATCACCTCGGTCGGCCCGCGCGGGGCGTGACCTGAGGTGATCTCCATCGAACGCAGGTCGTTCTTCGTCCAGTTGCCCGCGATCGTCGGAGCGCCGGTGCTGGACCCCATGTTCTTGTTGTCGCTGTTGACGACGGTCACGTTCAACGAACCGACCGCGCCCTCGGCCGACTTGACGCCGTCCGCCTTCTCCGTCTGGGCGACGACCGACGCGGGCAGCGACTCCGGCTTGCCGTTCTGCGGGGTGTCGTCGCTCTTGGCCGCCTTGGGCTGGACCGTGACGTCGGACGAGGTCGCGGCGAAGAGCTTGTCGAACGTCGTGTTCATCGTGTCGGTGAAGACCAGCGTCCCGCAGACGAAGGCCACCGACAGCAGGACCGCCACGGCCGACAGGGCCATCCGTCCCTTGTGCGCGAAGAAGTTGCGCATCGAGGTCTTGAAGACGGTCATGACGTACGCCCCCGGGCGTCGAAGTCCTTCATGCGGTCGAGGACGGCCTCGGCGGTGGGCTTGTACATCTCGTCGACGATCCGGCCGTCGGCCAGGTAGAGCACCCGGTCCGCGTACGAGGCCGCCACCGGGTCGTGCGTGACGATCACGATGGTCTGGCCCAGCTCGTCGACCGAGCGGCGCAGGAAGCCCAGCACCTCGGCGCCGGCCCGGGAGTCCAGGTTTCCGGTCGGCTCGTCACCGAAGATGATCTCCGGGCGCGCGGCGAGGGCACGGGCCACGGCGACGCGCTGCTGCTGGCCGCCGGAGAGCTGGGTCGGCCGGTGCTTCAGGCGGTCGGCCAGACCGACCGTCTCGACGACCTGACGCAGCCAGCCCTTGTCCGGCTTGCGGCCCGCGATGTCCATCGGCAGCGTGATGTTCTCTATCGCGTTCAGCGTGGGCAGCAGGTTGTACGCCTGGAAGATGAAGCCGATCCGGTCCCGGCGCAGCTGCGTGAGCTTCTTGTCCTTGAGGCCGGTGATCTGGGTGTCGGCCAGGTGGATCTGCCCGGAGGTCACGGTGTCGAGGCCGGCGAGGCAGTGCATCAGCGTCGACTTGCCGGACCCCGACGGGCCCATGATCGCGGTGAACTGGCCCCGGGCGATGTCCACGTCGACGTGGTCCAGCGCGACGACCCGGGTCTCGCCGGACCCGTACGCCTTGACGACCTGCCGCGCCCGGGCGGCAACGGCCGAACGCTCTCCAGTGCCCCCGTGCCTGGGAATGGTTACAGCCGATGTCACGGTATGTCTCCTAAGTCGGTCGCCCAAAAGGCAGCGACGATGTGCGGTTGATTACTTCGTGCTGCTGCTTCGTGCCGTTGCGCCGTGCAATTACGTCGTGCCGTGCAATTACGTCGTGCGGTCACGCCGTGTGGTGACAACGACAAGTCTCGTGGCGGAGGGTGGTCCGGCGCCCTGGTGCCCAGCGCAGTCTTTTGCTGGGGAAAACCCCACCCCCGAAGGTGCGGTTCGTACGAGCGGACCGCCCCTCAGCGGCATAAAGCCAGGTTAAGGAGCGGCGAGGGCCGTTCTCGTCCTCCGGCGGTACGACCCCTCCCCGAGCCGTAGTACGGAGGTCCCCCTAGGGGATGTCCACCCTCCGGTGGAGCGCCCCTCAGGGACGCCTCCCCCTTTGAGCCCAGTCAGCGTGCACCCTCCCGCGGCGTAAGGGTCAAGTGAGAAGGTGTTCGACGGCAGATAGATGCAGGGGGAAGGAATCCGGTGAGCCAGGGGGAAGAGACCGAGATACCGGCGTCGAAAGAGGACGGGGCCGCCTCGCCGCGGGCGGAGGCCCGCAAGCGCCGGGCCGTCGTCGCCGCGCTCATGCTCTCCATGGGCCTGGCCGCGCTCGACTCCACGATCGTGTCCACCGCCGTGCCGCAGATCGTCGGCGACCTCGGCGGTTTCTCCGTGTTCTCGTGGCTGTTCTCCGGCTACCTGCTCGCCGTGACGGTCACCCTGCCCGTCTACGGCAAGCTCTCCGACACCTTCGGCCGCAAACCGGTCCTGATCGCCGGCTCGATCCTCTTCCTCCTCGGCTCCCTGCTCTGCGCGGCCGCCTGGAACATGGCCGCGCTGATCGCCTTCCGGGTCGTCCAGGGCCTCGGCGGCGGCGCCCTCCAGGGCACGGTCCAGACCCTCGCCGCCGACCTCTACCCCCTCGAACAACGCCCCAAGATCCAGGCCAAGTTGTCCACGGTCTGGGCCACCTCGGCGGTCGCGGGCCCGGCGCTCGGCGGGGTGCTCGCCGCGTACGCCGACTGGCGGTGGATCTTCCTCATCAACCTGCCGATCGGCGCGGTCGCGCTCTGGCTGCTGATCCGCCACCTCCACGAGCCGGGGCGCGACCGCGACCGCGCCCGGACCCGTGACGGCGACCGTGACCGGACCCGTGACGGCGACCGTGACCGGACCCGTGACACCGGGAAGCGTCCCCGTCCCTCCCGCCCACGCCCGCGCGTCGACTGGGCGGGCGCCCTCACCGTCTTCGCCTGCGGCGGCGTACTGCTGACCGCGCTGGTGCAGGGCGGAGTGGCCTGGCCCTGGTTCTCCCCGCCTTCAATCGCCTTGTTCTGTACGGGGATTGCCCTGATAGCCGCCCTGGTCCTCATCGAACGCCGCGCCGCCGAACCGATCATCCCCGGCTGGGTCTGGCGCCGCCGCACCATCGCCGCCGTGAACCTGGCGCTGGGCGCGCTCGGCCTCCTGATGGTCGCCCCGACGGTGTTCCTCCCGACGTACGCGCAGTCGGTCCTCGGCCTCACCCCGATCGCCGCCGGATTCGTACTCTCCGTATGGACGTTGAGCTGGCCGGTGTCCGCCGCCCTCAGCCAGCACGTCTACCGGCGCATCGGCTTCCGCAACACGGCGATGCTCGGCATCGGCACGGCGACCCTGCTCCTGCTCGCGTTCCCCTTCCTCCCCTATCCCGGCGAACCCTGGCAGCCCGCGCTCCTGATGCTGCTCCTCGGCGCCGCGCTCGGCCTCTTCCAACTCCCGCTGCTCATCGGCGTCCAGTCGACCGTCGGCTGGGCCGAGCGCGGCACGGCCACCGCGTCCGTCCTCTTCTGCCGCCAGACCGGCCAGACGATCGGCGCCGCCCTCTTCGGGGCGGTCGCCAACGGGGTGCTGGCCGCACGGCTCGGCGGCGCGGGCGACCTGGACTCGGTGACACGGTCCCTGGGCTCGGGCGCCTCCGGCGAGCATGTGCGCCGGGCGGTCGCCGATGCGGTCCACTCCGTCTACTTCGGCGCGGCCTGCGCGGCCGGACTCGCCTTCCTGGTCCTGCTGTTGGTGGCACCGCGACGCTTCCCGGTGATCAAGGACCCGGAGGACTGAGGGCTCGGAGGGTCGAAGGCTCGGCCTCCGTACGTGCTCCGTAGTGACGTGCTCCGTACGCGCCCCATACCTGCCCCGTACGTACCCCGTACGTGCTCATGTCATCGATATGTCATCGGCATGGCCCTGTAACAGTCCTGAACGAGGCTCGTGGGCACATCCGGTCTCACCCGCAACGCACCCCCCACGTGACCGGGTTCGATCGCACGATGGGTGAGGAGATACCGATGACCCAAGAGGCTTCCAGGCGCAACTTTCTGAGATCGGTCGGAGCCGCGGGCGGCGCCGGAATGCTCTACTCGGCGATGGGCGCGCTGGGCCTGGCCCCGGTCCCGGAGGCACGGGCGGAGGCGTACCGGCCGCCCCGGGAAAGCGACTTCTCGCTCGCCGGGAAAACCGGAAAAGGCGGCAGGAAGGTCCTGATACTCGGCGGCGGCATAGCCGGCCTGGCGACCGCGTACGAACTGGGCAAGGCGGGTTACGACTGCCGGATCCTGGAGGCGAAGGACCGCCCGGGCGGCCGCAACTGGACGGTCCGCGGCGGCACCGAACTCACCGACCTGGACGGGCGCACCCAGACGGCGTCCTTCTCCAAGGGCCAGTACATGAACGCGGGCCCGGCCCGGCTGCCGCAGTCCCACGTCACGCTGGAGTACTGCCGCGAACTCGGCGTCCCGCTGGAGGTGTTCACCAACACCAACGCCAACGCGTACATCTACCACGAGAACAGCGCCGCCCTCGCGGGCAAGCCGGTCCGCTGGCGCACCGCGAAGGCCGACGCGTACGGATACGTCTCCGAGCTGCTCGCCAAGGCCACCGACCAGGGCGCCCTGGACAAGGAGTTGACCGCCGCCGACAAGGAGCGGCTGATCGCGTTCCTGCAGAACTTCGGCGCCATCAAGGGCAAGGCCGACGGCTTCGCCTACACGGGCTCCGACCGGCGCGGCTACTCGGTCGAGCCGGGCGCGGCCTTCGAGGAGGGCACGGTTCTCGGCCCGGTGCCAACGTTGTCGGACGTCATCGGCAGTGGCGTCGGACAGCGCTTCTCCTTCGAGTTCGGCTACGACCAGGCCATGCTGATGTTCCAGCCGGTGGGCGGCATGGACGCGATCCCGTACGCGCTGGCGAAGGCGGTCGGCGAGCACCGGATCACCTACGGCGCCAAGGCGATGGAGGTCAAGGACCTCCCCGACGGCGCCGAGGTCGTCTACCAGGACGCGACGGGCCGGACCCGCAGCCGCCGCGCCGACTTCGTCGTGGCCGCGGTCCCGCCCATGGTCATGGCCCGCATCAAGCACAACCTGGGCACGGACGTCACCGCCGCGCTGAAGTACGCCGTCCCGACCCCGGTCGGCAAGGTCGGGCTCGAATACCGCAGCCGCTGGTGGGAGACGGACGAGCACATCTACGGCGGCATCACACCGACCGACACCGACCTGGCCACCATCTGGTACCCCTCGTACGGCTATCAGGGCCGCCGCGGCACGCTCATCGGCTACTACAACTTCGGCGCCAACGCCGTCGCCTACAGCGACCTGCCGCACGCCGAGCGCGTGCAGCGAGCGGTGAGCCGTGGAGTGAAGATCCACGGCGCCAAATACCGCACCGAACTGGACCGTTCCTTCAGCGTGGCCTGGCACCGCACGCCCCACATCGAGGCCGGCTGGGTGGGCTGGCCCTCGCAGACCGGCCCGGAGTACAAGCTGCTCAACAAGCCCGCGGGCCCCGCCGGACACGTCTACTTCGCCGGCGACTGGCTCAGCCACGTCATCGCCTGGCAGCACGGCGCGTTCACCTCGGCCCGCAAGGTCGTGACCGACATCCACGAGAGGGCGATGGCCGCATGAAGCAGATCAAGAACGTGACGACCGCGAAGCACATGCCGCACCTGCCGCACATGAAGCGGCGAACGCAGATCCTCACCGCGACAGCCCTGACCGGCGCGTTCCTGACCGGCTCCGTCGCGCTGGCCGACGCCCAGGGCTGGTGGTCGCCCGGCCCGAAGACGGTACGCGTGATGCTGCCCGAGGGGCAGACCAACCCGTCCATCGCGAACGGCGTGGCGGTGGGCGGCGAGGTGGCCGTCTACCAGAGCAGCGGCCTCGGCCCGACCGCGCTCAACCCGAGCGCACCGGAGGGCACGCCCGAGCGCTTCACCGACCCCGCCCTCACCGAAGGGGCCACGGGTGTCACGATCACCGAGGCCCAGGCCCTGGTCGTACTGCGCAACATCAAGACCAACCTGGAGGCCGCCGGCCTGAAACCGGCCGACGTCATCACGATGAAGGCCTACCTGGCCAACCCGCCGGGCACGGAGATCGCCGACTACGCGGGCTGGAACCGCGCCTACCGGCAGTACTTCGCCAACATCGACCTGAAGTCGCACGAGGTCGTCCCGGTACCCATGGGCACCTCGCCCGCCAAGGCCCCGCTGCTCGCCAACGACGCCCGCCCGGCCCGGGTGTCCCTGGAGGTCGCCTCACTGCCCGTCCCGGGCTGGCTCGTCGAGGTCGAGGTGACCGCGAGGTACAAGAAGCGGTAGCACGCAACCCCGAGGCCGCCCCTGAGGCCTTTGTCCGGGTACGGTCCGCCTCGCGCAGGAGGCGGACCGGGGCCCCGCCCATGTCTCCTGGAGCCATGGGCTTGAACAGGCGTACGGCGATGAAGGCGGGCCTCCTGACGACCGCGGCGTCAGCGACGATCCTGAACTCGGCACGGGCACAAGGCACTTCGAAGGCCGCCGCCCCGGTGCTGACCGTCACGGTCCAGGGCGAGGCGGCGACCCGGACGAACATCCCGGTCGTACGGGACCGCCGCGCGTCCGGGGGCAGATACCTGGCCCTGGCCACCAAGAAGAGGCCGGGCCGGGAGGGTTGGTACGCCGCGTACGCGGTCCACGCCCCGGAAGCAGGGGTCTACGCCCTGACCGCCGTCGCCACGGCCCCGGTCGAGGTACCGCACACCGAGACGACGGCTTCGTACCTCCAACTCTCGCTCAACGGCGGCCCGTTCAAGTCGCTCGCCCGCTCCCAGCCGTACTGGTACGAGTCGAAGCCCGCCTGGGGCGACCTCTCCGTCCTCGACCTCGGCGAACTCGAACTCCGGGGCGGGGCCAACACGTTGACGTTCCGGGTGACCGAACCGACGGTCCTGGAGTCCGGGACGGCGTACGCACTCGCGCTGGACCGCTTCACACTGAGGCGGCGGGAGGGGCCGAGGCTCCAAGAGGTGTCCGTAGGAGAACACGGCACGTACCGGCACGGCGGCGAGCCCGCACACCTGCGCCTCCGACTCGACGGGACCCCCGACCAGCCGCACCACATGCGCTACACCATCACCGACTACTTCGGGAGACGGGCCTCCGAGGGGGACGCGACAGTGGCGCCCGGAGAGACGACCGCGATCGTCGCCCTTCCTGAACTCCCCCCGGGCAACTACCGAGTTGAGGCCGCCGGTGTGACGGCCCACTTCGCCTGTCTGCCTACCCTCCCCGCCACGTCCGGCCCCGCCAACCGCTTCGGCGTCAACGTCTGGGCCACCTCCCTCATACCCCCCTCCCGCCTGGACGCCTTCGCCGCCGCGATGAGGGACATGGGCGCGGGCTGGATACGGGACGGCCAGGCGTGGCCCGCCGCCGAGCCGTCACCGGGCGCGTACGACACGGAACACCACGACCGGGCCACCCGCACCCTGCGCAAGCACGGCCTGTCGCCCCTGGAGGTCATGTCCCCGGCCCCCGAGTGGGCGATGACGGACGCCTCGCTCCCCCTCCCCGCGGACCTGCGGCACGCGTACCGCTTCGCCCGCCGCCTCGCCTCCAAACACCCGGCAGCCATCCAACTCTCCAACGAACCCGACGTAGACGTCACCAGCAGCACCGGCGACGCACACGCCGCCCTCGCGAAGGCGGCCGCACTGGGCATCGCCGACGCGCCTGGTTCACCCGACGTGCCCGACCTGCCCCTCGTCGTACTGCCGGGCATCGCGCAGGCGGGCCCCTTCCAGGACCTGATGCTGGCGAACGACGTGGTGCGGTACGCGGACGTCTGGGCGTTCCACGGCTACCCGGACCCCGCCGAGCAGGACGAACCGGAGTTCCCCGGGGCGGCCGAGGAGCAGCGCGAACTGGCCCGCCGACACGGGGCGGAGGACGTACCGCGGTGGATGACGGAGTGCGGCGCCTTCTTTTCCGTACGGCCGCGCGTCGACCTCACCCCCGCCCAACAGGCGGTCCAGGCCCGCTACTTGGTCCGCTCGATGGTGGAGGGGCTGGCGGCCGGGAACAGCAGGCAGTTCTGGTTCGCGGGGCCGCCGCTGCACGACGAGGGGGTCTACTTCGGGCTGCTGAGCCGGGAGTTCCATCCTCTGCCGGCGTTCAGCGCGTGCGCGGCGCTTACTTCGGTGCTCGGGGAGGCTCACTTCATCGCGCCGGTACGGGGGTTGCCCACCGGGGTGGTCGGCTTCGACTTCGACTCCGGGCGGGGTGAGTCGGTGAGGGTCCTCTGGGCGACGTCCTCGAAGCCGGTGCGGGTCGCCGTGGAGGGGGTCGCTGCCGTGTACGACGTCATGGGTGGGCAAGTAGCGACGGCCGGGGATGAGGTGACCGTCTCACGAGACCCGATGTACGTCGTCACCGTAGGCGCCGCACGTTCCGCGGTACGTCCAGTCCCGCGCTCCCGAAGCCGCCTCTCCCCCGCCGAACACATCGTCCTCAGCCAGCGCTACCGGGCCCGGAACGCGGCCCCCAACAAGGACAACGGCGACGCAGAACCCCCGCTGGGCTATCGCCTGTCTCGCCGAACCCGTATGTCCCTGGACGTCTACAACTTCACCGACACCTCACGGACGGTGACCGTGAAGGCCCGCCCCGCCGGGGGTTGGTCGGCACGGGCGGACGGCCCGACCCGGATCGAGGTCCCACCCCAGGGCCGTACGACGGTGAAGTTCACGATCACGGCAGGCAGCAGGGTCACGCGCCGAACCGACCACCACCTGACCTTCACGGCGACACTCGAAGGCGACGAGGTGCCGCCATCGGTGTCGTTGATCCAACTCAAGTAAGCAGCCCGCACTTTGGGCACCGACACAGCGGAAAACGCATCGGCGACTCGATCGGCGAGGCCTCGCGCACCGGCTCGTACGTCACCTTCGGACCCCAGGTCCGCCCACTGTCCCGGGAGACCCGGAGGGTGAGGTACGGCCCCGGGACCTTCTCGTCGGTCGCTTCCAACACATGCCGCCTTTCACCGTCTGTATCGATCAGGACACAGAGTGGCGTCAGGCGTCACGGTGGGTACGCTCGTTGAAGTGCTCTCCCAGCTAAAGCAGGGAGATTCCTGCCTACCTTGCGGTGGGTGGCTTGACGCGGCGAGCGCGCCTGGCGACTGCCCTTCCGGCAGCCGGGATGAGCGCGTGGCCCGTCCGGTACAGGTGCAAGATGTTCCGGGCCGCGTTGTGGTCGGCGTTGCCGGTCCATCCGCAGTCGGGGTTCTTGCACACGAACAGGGCCTGGGTCTGCCGGCTGCCGGGGGTGGTGAACCCACAGGCTGAGCAACGCCGGGAGGTGCCCGGGGCGCGGACCTTGGCCAGGGTGCCGCCCCGGCGGGCGAGCTTGTACGCCAGCAGGGTGACCGTGCGGCCCCATGCCTCTTGGCTGATGGAGCGGTTCAGCCCGGACTTCTGGGCGACGTTGGTTCCCGGCTCTTCGACGGTTCCCCTGGCGGACTTGACCATGTTCGTGATCGTGAGTGCTTCCACCACCACAACGCCGTACGTGTCGGCGATCTGGGTGGTGGTCTTGTGCTGCCAGTCCGCGGCCCGGCGCTTGGCTTTCGCGCGCAGTCCTGCGATCTGGTCGTAGGTGTGGTGCAGCCGACGGGAGGTGTGCTCTGTCTGCTTGCGGTGTTTCTTGCGGCGGGCGGCGCGCTGCTCCAGGTCCAGGAGCTTGGCCTGTTCCTGCTCGGTCAGCCATGCGCCGTGCTCGTATGTCTGGCCGTCGGAGAGGGCGAGGGGCACGGTGATGCCGACGTCGATGCCGGCCTGCGGCCCCGGGTGGGGTTCCGGGATGGGTTCGAGGGTCTGGACGCGGAAGGCGATGTGCCAGCCGAGCGGGTCTTTGACCAGCCGGGCGCCGGTGATCCGGTTCTCCTTGTCGGCGTGCTTGCCGACGGGGAGGTCTTTGGTCCAGCGGAAGCGGATGCGGCCGATCTTCGGCAGGTTGGCCATGCCCCACCGGCGGTGGACCCGGGTGATGTTCAGGTCCCGGCCCTGTGGCACGTCCACGGTCATGGCGGTGCGGGAACGGGCCTTGAAGCTCGGGGCACCCGCCCGGCCGTCCCAGCAGTTCTTCCACGCCTGAAAGTACGTTTTCAGCACCGCTTGCGCGGCCTGGGCGGGCAGGACGGCGAGGAAGTCGATGTCCTGGCGGGCCTGGCGGATCGCGGCGTCCGCGTTCGCGAGCGTCCGCTTCTCCTTCGGCATCATCTGCCACCAGGCGTGCAGGAGATTCCACATCGTGCGGGCCGCGTGCGCCTGGTCGTCGGCCTTGAGCGCCATGGCAGGGGGCAGGGCGAGCCGGGCGCGGTGCCCGAACTGCCGTGTCTCCACGCCGTGATCACTCATGAACGACACGATACAGTATTGGTTTATGTCACCACGCTGGAATCCAAACCCCGATATACGCACCGGACGTCACGTCGTCTGCAACCTCCATGTCCACTTGGTTTTTGTCACCAAGTACCGGCGGAACGCGCTCACCGACGCCATGCTGACCCGCACGGAGGAGGTCATGCGCGAGGTCTGCCAGGATTTCGAGGCCGAGCTGAAGCAGTTCAACGGCGAACAGGACCACGTCCACCTCCTCGTCCACTACCCGCCGAAGGTGCAGCTCTCCAAGCTGGTCAACAGCCTCAAGGGCGTCTCCTCCCGCCGCCTGCGCCAGGAATACGACGCCCACGTCCGCCGCTACCTGTGGGGCGGCCACTTCTGGTCCGGCTCCTACTTCGCCGGGTCCTGCGGCGGGGCACCGCTGACCGTCGTCCGCCAGTACATCGAGAACCAGCAACGCCCCGTCGGCTGAGGACAACACCGCGGCCCCGTGCACACACCGCGCGGGTCAGAGCAGCCCCGAGATGACCTTCACCCCCGCCGTAAACGGCGGAGCACTGGCCAAGATCAAAGGTAGATAGCTGAGCGTGACAACGGAGTCCGCACGAGGGGGAGTTGCACGGATGGCGATCGAGGACAATCCGCAGTCCCGAGTGAAGTACGGCGAGGAACTCCGGCGACTCCGGGAGGCGGCTGAGTTCACGCAGGAGGAGCTGAGCCAACGTGCGGTGATGTCACGCACGCATATCGCCCACATCGAGGCGGGGCGGCGACGGCCGGACGTGGATGATGCGCGGCGGCTGGATCAGGTACCGGAGACGGGTGGGTTCCTCGTACGGTTCCTGCCGACGCTGGACGGGCGGACGGTAGCGGAACACTTCGCGGGGGCGCTGGAGTTCGAGGGACAAGCGACAGAGATCCGGGTCTACGCCTCCAAGTTGGTGCCGGGCCTTCTCCAGACAACGGCGTACGCACTTGAGGTACTTGGCTATGGACATCCGCCCAAGAGTGACGAGGAACGTGACAAGCTCCCCGTCACCCGGCTCGAACGCGCCCGCATCCTCAAGGACTTCCATTCACCGGTGCTGTGGGCGATGCTCGACGAGGCGGTGCTGCGACGCCCCATCGGCGGTCCGGCGGTGATGTGCGAACAGCTCCGTCACATCGTGAGGTTGGGCGAGAGCCGCCGTATCCGCGTGCACGTACTCCCCTTCACCGTGGGCGCACACGCGCTGCTGGAGGGAGCCGTATCGCTCATGTGGTTCGCGGACCTCCCGCCTGTCGCGTACGTGGAAGGCTTGAAGACGGGCCGAGTCTGGGAACTTCCGTCCGTGGTACGCCAGTGCCAGGAGGTCCACGATCACGCACTGGGTGACGCCCTGTCGCACCGAAAGTCCCTGGCTCTGATCAGGTCTGTCGCGGAGGATTACGAGCATGAAGCGCAGTGAGCACATCATCCCCGACGCCTCGGTGTTGGCTGCCTGGCGCAAGTCCAGCTACAGCGGCGGAAGCAGCGACTCCTGCCTCGAAGTGAACGACGCCGCCCTCCCCACCCGCATCCCCGTCCGCGACAGCAAGACCCCCTCCGGCCCCGCCATCACCTTCTCCGCCCCCGCCTGGACGGCCTTCGTCACTTCTCCCTCTCTCGGTCGAACCAGGCCGTAGCCTCCGACAGGAACAGCAGGACGACCACGGGCAGCCCGAGCACGATGCGCAGTGCGGCGTCCAGGAACTCCCCGGGTGCCGTGGCTCCGGCGGCCTGGCTGAAGGACCCTACGAGGACGAACACCATCACCACGATGGTGGTGTGCCGGACTCCAACGCGGGCACTGCCGTCGTACGTCAGGGCAAGCAGCGCGCACACCCAGACCAGCAGCCACGGGGTGCTCAGCTTGCCCATCCCGTAGGACGTCAGCCCCTCCGACAGCACAAGCATGACGACCAGCCCGGCGAACGCCAGCCCGAACACCAGCAGTTGAGCCGCGCGCGCCTGCCGGGGCATCGTGGAGGTGGTCCTTGCAGGAGAGCTCACGGTCTTCCTTATCTCCTTGCCGCTGCTCTCACAAAGCTCGGCAAGACATCGAAGTAGTCCGGAACACTGTTCGCACACCCGGAAGGCGTCAGCCCGCGGGCCGAAGCTCCCGGTATCTCCCGGCCATGACGGGCCCGAAGTGTGACCGTTTCCCCGGTCACCAGATACAGGTTTCTCGGGCCCGGAGGTCAGTCCAGGTCCGGCCAGTTCAGGAGGTTCTCCAGGGTGGCGCGGTCGCCCTCGGTTCGCAGGTTGTCCAAGGGGAGGCGGCCGTGCAGGACGAGCAACAGGTCGCTCGCGGATCCGTGGAGGTCGGCGGCCGTTTCATGTCGGCTGTCGATGAGGAGTGAGCCCGGCTCCGTCACGTCGACCAGCCATGACTCGCCCTCGGCGGCGTGCAGGCCGATGCGGGCCGGCTCGTGCGGCCAGGGGCCCGCGGTGCCATGGCTGACGCCGATGAACTCGGCGATGCCGTCGAGTGCGACAACCGCCGGGACGGGCTGGGGAGTTCCGGTGGCCAGCTGGGCGTCGAAGGCGTGGACAGCGGCCTCCCGGACCTGATGGCGCGCCACGGCACCACTCGTCGTCGGGATGCCGGAGTCGCCCCACCAAGTCCAGCAGTCCACCGCGGGACCGGCGGCTCGCAGAGCGGCGACCAGTTCCTGGGTGGCCGCGGCCGAACGGGCCAGTGGGTCGGCCGGCAGCGTGTCATCGGCCGGCGGCACGGTCGGGGGTTTCTCGCTGGGACCGGCTACCACCGCCGCCGCCCAGAACCGGTGCACGTGGGCAAGGTGCTCGACGAGGTCCCGGAGCGACCAGTCGGGGCAACTGGGGACGCGGACCTCCAGATCGGGGGAGCCCGCGACGCTGCCGCGCAGAGCGGCGGAGCGATCCTGGATCAGGGCCAGCAGGTCTTCGAAGGCAGGCGTCTGGGTCATCCCGGCTTCCTATCACCCGGCACTGACACTGACACCGGTACGCCGACAGACCGGTTCCCGGTGGTCCTGCTGTTGGGGCCGGTCCGGGAACAAGTGGCTTGTTCAGTGCGCGCCCCGCAGGTTCGGTGCGCACCCCGCAGGATGCGAACCGCGGCGAATGACCTCCCCCGCGGGCCATTCGCCGCGGTCTCCACTGTGGCAGGCGGCAGCCGTCCCCCTGGCACGACCGGGCAGTGACCGGAACACCGCGGCTGACCGCCTGCCAAGGGCACGTTAAGAGGCAACCTCCGCCGCGGACCACCGTGCACGGTGGCCAGATTCGTCCGTCGGGCGTGCACGGTGTACAGCCGCCGCGGTCAGGGCGTGGACGAGGTCGTGGACGCCCGACGCGGTTGTCAGGAGGTCGCGGTTGAGGAGGAGTTCGGCGGCGCGGAGGTGGGCGCGGACGGTGTTGCGGCTCAGGCCCAGGCGTCCGGCCGTACGCCGGGCGTCGGTGTTGGCGTCGATCCAGGTCTCCACGGTGCGGCGGAGGTTGCGGTGCGGGGTGTCGTGGAGGGGGCGCAGGAAGGACTCCGCCCAGGTGGCGGCGGGTGCGGCGCGGAGGAGTTCCGTGAGGGGCGGTGCGGCCTGCCGGCCGGTGTCCTCGGGGTCGGGCTGAGGGCCGGTGAGGGACAGGGCCAGGTCCAGCGTGGCGCGGGCGTGGACGTCACCGAGGTCCAGCGCCAGGGCCTCCTCCGCCCGGCGGCAGTGGGCCGCGACGGTGGTGCGGCTGATCTGCAGCAGCCGGGCCACGGCGGCCCGGGGGAACGTCACGGCGAGGCGTGTGATGTCCACCGTCGGCCTGGGAACGGAGTTCAGCGGCTCCAGGAAGGCACGCGCCCAGGCCAGCGCGGGCCGCCGGGGCAGCAGGTGCACCAGCGACGGGCGGCCGCGGTAGACGGCAAGGCGCTCCGGGGAGTTGCGGGCGACGGCCAGGGCGTGCAGGGCCTCACCGTAGGCATCGGCCGTGGCGGCGAGCGGATGGGGCCCGCTGACGCCCACCGCGTACCCGGGATTGTCCCGGACCAGCCGTCGCAGTACGTCTCCCTGCACCTCTCCGCGCCGGAAACGGCCGACGGGCTCCGGGTCCTCGGCGATCGGACAGATCAGGTGCTCCTTGAACGCCGGGCAGTGCACCATCAGGCCCGGCCCGTGGTAGCCGGCGGCGTCCAGGTAGGTCCTGGCCAGCCGGTCGCGGTCGGCGGGCGGGCAGTGCAGCACGTGGACCCGTACGCGCTCCGCGTTCAGCAGCAGCGGAACGTCACCGGTGGTCATCCGCCTGGCCATCGTGACGTCTCCGGCCAGCAGCGCGGTCAGCACCGCGAACCGCAGCTGCCGCGCCTTCTGCTCGTACCCGCGCGCGCTGTCGGCGGCCTCGGACGCCTGCCGCAGCAGTGCGAGGAGAGCACCGGCCTGCGACGCCAGCGCCGCCGCCTCCCGCGACAGCTCCGAGGCGCTGACGGTCACCAGCACCGGACGCGGCTCGCGCCCGCCGAAGGCCTCAAGACGCACCTCCAGACCGTCCACATGCGTCGTGGCCGCGGCCAGCCGCCCGTCGGCCAGGCGCGCCAACTGCTCCCTCAGCGCCCCCGCGAGCCCTCCGGGGAACTCCGGCGTCGCCGCCTCGACCACGCCCCCGCTCCCGACCCCGCTTCCGCTCCCGCCACCGGACCTGATCCACGCGACGTCCGCGCCGATCCGCCGCCCGAGCCACCGCAGCACTTCCACGGGCGCGCCCTGCCGCCGCACCACCCGCAGCAGTTCGGCGAGATCGGCCCCGCGCTCCCACGTCTCCACCGCCGCACCCGCCTTCCCGGGGCCACAACCACCGTCCGTCAGCCAAACCCTACGGGGTGTCCGCGCACCTGAGTTGTTCCTGTTTGATCCCACAAGGACGACGGACCTCACGGGTTAACGGGGGTAACACCCAAGGTCAGCGAAGTAAGCGCATACCGACCAGCCAGTTTGTCGAATCGGCCACGCACCCCCGCCACCTCCGACTAACGTGCACGCGCACCCCCCGCTCCCTGCGGTCCGCACGGACCCGAGCCACGCAAGGAGAACCGGGATGTCTTACGACACGTCCCCGTCGTACCCGTTTCCACCGCACAACCCGCCCCACAACTCCCCACACAACCCGCCGTACGTTCCACCGACCAGTCCGCCGCACAGCCCTCCGTACGATCCGCCGACCAGTCCGCCGTACAGCCCTCCGTACGATCCGCCGCACAACTCCTCACCGTCCTACCCGACCTACCCCTGGGCGCCCCCGCCTCCACCGGAACCCGAGCCATCCAGAGCACCCCGCCACCGGCACGCCGCACTCGGCCACCACAGCGACATCCGCGTGCTGCGCACCGCGTACCGCTGGCAGCGGCGCGTGGCGACGCTGACGGCACTGGGCTACTTCACTCTCTTCCTGGTCCTGTCCGCGGCCGCGCCGTCGTTCATGACCGAGGAGGTGACCGAGGGCCTGCCCGTCGGACTGCTGCTCGGCCTGATCCAGGTCCCCGTCACCTGCGTGGCGATCGCGCTGTACGAGTACACGGCCCGCCGGGGCGTCGACCCGATCGCCGAACGGATCAGAAAGCAGGCGGAACTGGACACCAAGCGCGCGGCGGCCGACCGGTGACCGGGTTCAGCGGCTCCGCGCAGGCGATGTCGTTCGTCGCCTTCACCGTCGTCGCCACCATCACGCTGCTGCTCTGCGTGATGACCGGCCCCGACCGCGACGACCTGGACGAGTTCTACACGGGCTACAGCTCGCTCTCGCCCATGCGCAACGGCCTTGCCATCGCGGGCGACTACATCTCCGCGGCGACCGTCCTCGGCACGGGCGGCGTGATCGCGCTCTTCGGGTACGACGGGGTCGTACTCGCCCTCAGTACGGCCCTCTCCCTCATGCTGCTGATGTTCCTGCTGGCCGAACCGCTGCGGAACGCGGGCCGGTTCACCATGGGCGACGCGCTCGCCCGGCGAATGCCCGGGCGGGCGGTACGGATCACTGCGTGCGCGGCGACGCTGGCCGCGCTGCTCCCGCTGATGCTGGTCCAACTCGCCGGCACCGGTGACCTGCTGGCGTTCATCCTCGGGTTCTCCAGCGACGGCCTGAAGACGGCCTGCATCATCGGGCTCGGCACGCTGATGATCAGCTACGCGGCGATCGGCGGCATGAAGGGCACCGCCCTGATCCAGATCCTGAAGATCGTGATGCTGCTCGGCTCCGGTGCCGTCATCGCCGTACTGATCCTGAACAAGTTCGACTGGAACCTCGGCGGTCTCTTCGACGCGGCGGCACGCAACAGTGAGGCGGGACCGGCCTTCCTGAACTCGGGGCTGCAGTTCGCGGGCGGCCCCAACCCCAGCCTGGACATGATCAGTTCGGAGCTGACGGTGGTGCTGGGCGGGGCGTGTCTGCCGCACATCACCATGCGCATGTACACGGCGGGCAGTGCCCGTCAGGTGCGCCGGTCGATGTCCTGGGCGGTGCCGGCCGTGGCGCTGTTCGTGCTGATCATCACGGTCGTCGGGTTCGGGGCGACGGCGCTGATCGGGCGGTCGCAGATCGCGGCGGCGGATCCGCAGGGCAACACGGCGTATCTGATGGGCGCGCGGGCCGCGTTCGGGACGGACGTCACGACGGCCGAGACGTTTCTCTTCACCACCGTCACGGCGGCGATCTTCCTGACGGTGCTCGCGTCGGTCGCCGGGATGATCCTCGCCTGTGCCAACTCCCTTGCGCATGACGTCTTCGCGCACGGCCGGAAGCAGCTTTCGGCGCGCCGGGAGATGACGTTGGCGCGGGTGTCCGCGGTGGCGGTCGGTGTGCCGGCGATTCTGCTGGCCACGCTCGTGCAGCACCACAGCCTGCAGCCGTTGGTCACGCTGTCGTTCTGCCTCGGTGCCTCGGCGATTGCGCCCGCGCTGGTGTTCAGCCTTTTCTGGCGTCGGTACACGCGGGCGGGGTTGATGTGCACGCTGATCGGGGGGTCGGTCGGCACGCTCGTTCTCATGACCGGTACGAATCTTGTGTCCGGGTCGCCCATCTCCGCGTTCCCCGGGCATGACTTCGCCTGGTTTCCGTTCACCACGACGGGGATTGTGTCCATTCCGCTGGGGTTCGCGCTCGGGTGGGTGGGGACGGTGGCGTCCGGGCGGGGGAAGGCGGAGGAGCAGCGGAAGCAGTACGAGGCGGTGGAGGGGTGGATTTTGGCCGGTGCCGGGGCCGTCCGGCGGGGGGACCGGGACTAGGGGGTGGGCTGGGGTCGGCGTTCAGAGTGCGGGTTGGTGGGGGCTGGTCGCGCCCACGCGGCGGAGCCGTATATGTCACAGCCCCGCGCCCCTTATCGGCGACCGGTCCGTTGTCGGGTGCGGGTTGTATTGGGCTGAGCGCGCCGTTCCCCGCGCCCCTTTCGGCGCGCGGCGCGCCTACTCTGCTGCCGCCCTGCCCGTAAGAGCTGCCAGGCTGCTGCGTACGTGGGACATGTGGGCCTGGGCGTCGTCCCAGAGTTCGCTGTGTTCGCGGAGGATGCGTTCTGTTTCTCGGACGGTGCGGTCCTCCTGTACCCGGGCCTCGGCGAGGAGTTCGGCGGCGCGGGCCTCCGCGTCCTCCTGGAGGTGGCGGGCGGACTCGTGGGCCTCGGCGAGGGCCCGTGAGACCTCGGTCAGGTCCGCTTCCGCGAGGGCCGTCCGCTCCTCGTGGCGGGCGTCGAGCACGGCCTCCCGTTCGGCGGTCTCGCGCACGGCCTTCTCCCAGCGCTCGGCGTGCTCCTTCTCCTGCTCGCCGAGGAGCGTCTCGCTGCGCCGCCGCGTCTCACGCAGCGCGGCGAGCGCCTCACCGCGGCTCTCCTTCACCTCGCGCCGCGCGGTGATCCGCATCTCGTCGGCCTCGGCCTGCGCGGCGAGCAGCCGGTGCCTGGCCCGCTCGTCGGCCTCCCCGCGCACCGCCTCGGCCTCCGCCCGCGCGGCCTCGTGCACCCGGTCGGCCGCCGCCTGCGCCTCGTCGACGACGCCGCGGGCCTGCTGCCGCGCGGTCTCCCGCACGGCCGTGCCCTCCGCGTCACTCAGCTCGAAGATCAGCCGGGCCCGGTCGCCGAGCGTCTCGTACGTCTGCGGGGCGAGCTGGGCCACGCCCTCGTACAACCGCTCCGACTCCGCCTCCATCTCCCTGGCCAGTACGGTCAGCCGGGCGGCCCGCTCCCACGCGGCGTCGCGCCCCGCCGAGAGCTCCGCGGCGTACGCGTCGACCTGCTCGGGACGGTAACCACGCCCCCGTCCTGCCTCGAAGCCCTGAGGCGACACCGATGCGCTCATCCTCGAATCTCCTCTTTGGTCTGCGTCTCTCCGGCATGCGACGTACAACACGATTTGGCGCACATCTTGGTGGATCAGACGGAAGTGTTCATAACGCGACACTCCGCGCATTGGTTCCGTCGGGGATGCGGTCAAAGACGCGACACAAATGGGCCGGGCCCGGTCAACCGACCGGGCCCGGCCCATTTGCTCACTGAAACGGCGTCAGAGCAAGCCGTCCCACATCTGTTCAAGCAGCACGGACCACCAGCTCTCCGGTGACCCGAGGGCCGCCGGATCGAGAGCGGCGAGCTGCGCCTGGAAATCGACGGTCCAGCGGCCCGCCTGCTCCTGGTTGAGCCCGAACCGAAGACGCCACATACGGCCCAGCAGGGCGAGGCTGCGCGCGAACTCGGGCAGGCCCGTGTTCACGAACTGCGGCGGTACGGGAGCACCGCCGGGACCGGCTTCGACCGGTACCGCCACGATGTTCGCCGTTCCGTACTGGACGCAGACCGCCTTGCCGAAGTCGCTGCCCATGACGAGGTACGAGCCCGCGTCCGAGGCCGGCTGGACACCGCGCTCCTGCGCCAGTTCGGCGAGGGTCGGCACCGGGCGGCCCGGCTGGGCCTGCGCCCAGAAGAACGGGTTCATGTCGACGGGCAGTCCGGCCACCACCAGGGTGTGCGCCACGATCGGCGGTACGCCCTGCCGCGAGACCGCCGCCTGGTCGAACCGGAACAGCCCCGGCCCGAACGCGGCCGCCAGCTCCTGCCCGATCGCCTCCGGCGGGATCGGCGGCGCGGGCTGCACCGGCGGCACCGGAACCCGTACCGGACCCGGCCGCGCCGGACCATCGGCGACCTGGTGCAACTCGCCCTGGTGCGCGAGCAGTTGGGCCATGCCCTGCTGACGGCTCGCGTGGTCCGTACCGTACGGGGCGATGCTCGTGATGCGCGCCTGCGGCCAGCTCTCCCGGATCATCCGGGCGCAGTACGCGCCCGGCAGCTCGCAGGACTCCAGCTCGGTGTGCAGCTCGAGGACCTGCTGCGGCGGCACGTTCATCGCCCGCAGCTCGTGCAGGATCTGCCACTCCGGGTGCGGGGTACCCGGCGCGGACCGCCGGATGAGCTGCTGCTCGGAGCCGTCCTGAGCGCGGTAGCGGAGTACGGCCTGGTAGCCGGGACCGACCGTGGGCAGACCCTGCTGGGGGTAGCCGTAGGCCGGAGGCTGCTGACCGGGGAGGGACTGCCCCGGCTGCCCCGGGAAGGGCTGCTGACCGGGCGGCGGCATCGGGTGCGGGGCGGCCGGGGCCATGCCGGGGCCGCCTGCCATGCCCGGAGCACCGGGGAAACCCGGAGGCATACCGGGAGCACCCGGGCCCTGGGGCGGCGGGGGCATGCCCGGGCTTCCCGGCGGGGGCCCGGACAGCATGGTCTCGGCGTGGTGGGCGCCTCCGGGCCCCCCGGGGTTTCCCGGAGCACCGGGCGCACCGGGCGCACCCGGCGGGCCCGGCGGCTGAGGTGCACCCGGACCGCCGACCGCGGGGCCGCCGAACACGGTCGCGGCATGGTGAACCCCGCCGGGGGGCGTACCGCCCGCGGGGTTGCGGGGACCCGGAGCACCTGGAGCCTGCGGGGCACCGGGGGCACCCGGAGGCTGCGGAGCACCCGGGGTACCGGGCGCACCCGGGGGCTTGGGCACACCCGGCGCGTTCGGATCGGCGAACACGGTCGCGGCATGGTGAACCCCGCCGGGAGGCGTACCGCCCGGGGAGCCAGGAGCACCAGGAGCCGACGGAGCACCCGGCCCACCGGCCTGCCCGGGACCGCCGGGCTGACCGGGCGCACCGGGCTGACCGGGACCACCGGGACCCGCAGGCCCGACCTGCCCGTCGGGCCCGAGCTGCGAGACGAACTGTGTCGGCACGTACCCGCCCGCGCCCGCGCTCCCGCCCGCCGGGGTACCCGGAGGAGGCGTACCGGGCCCGGGCGGTGGAGCCGTACTCGCCTGCCGCGCCCCCGGTGTCCCGGGCGCACTCGGCGGAGGCGGCGTACCGGCCACCCCGGCACCCCGCGCGCCACGCGGCGGACCCTGCGCCTTGCTCGTCGCCGCATCCGCTATGTCACCGGCGTTGGGCGGCAACGGCCGCGCCGGCGCGGCCGAACCGGCAGGCGGCTGCGGGGGGTTGGGCCCGGCGGGCGGCTGCGGGGCGCCCGGCGGATAGCCGTACGCGGGCGCGCCGGGCGCACCCGGAGGAGGCGTACCGGCACCGGGCCCCTGCGGGAACCCGTACGAAGAAGGAGCACCGGGCGGCGGCGTACCCGGAGCACCACCGGGGCCTTGCGGATAGCCGTACGCGGAGGCACCCGGAGCACCGGGCGGCGGCGTACCGGGCGCACCCGCCCCCGGAGCCCCGCCAGGAGGACCCTGCGCACCCGGGCCCTGAGGCGCCGGGTTCGGGTCCCCCACCGCGGGCGAGACAGCCGTGCTCGGAAGCTGGCTGCCGCCGGAGATCAGCTTGGTCTTGGCCTCCGGCGTCGCCTCGGGGGGCGCCGGAGGCGCGCCTCGGTCGTCGAGCTGAGGCGCGAACACCGTCGCGGGCAACGGCACGGAACGGTCGTCGCCCGTCTCGGCATTGGTGTCGGTCCCGGCCCACGGGGTCGCCGCGGCAGGTTCACCGGAACCACCCGGAGCATCCCCGCCGGCGGCAGGCCACGGCGTACCGCTCCCGGGAGCGGCAGGCGCCCCCGAGTCCGCCACGGGACCCGGCATAGTCTCGGGAAGCGAATCCCCGCCCCCGACCCCGACAGCCCCATTGGCAGCAGCCGCGGCCGGACGGTGCTCACGACCGTCCGACACACGACCCCCGTCCGGCACGCGACCCCTGTCCCCCTCCTGCGACCGCTCGCCCTCCCGACGGTCCGGAATCCCCATCCGGTCCGCCGCCTCCTGGAGCCACTCCGGAGGAGTCAGCAGGAACGACGTCTGGTTGAGGTCGACGCGCGCGGGAGGCGCCGGCGCCTGATCGGACACGGCGTCCGGCAGCCCGTACTCCTCCTCGTACCGGCGGATCACCTCACCCACCGGCAGCGAGGGCCACAGCGTGGCGTCCCCGCTGTCGCGCGCGATGACGAGCCGCTGCGCACCGCCCTCGGAACGCGGACCGTCGGCCCGGTCCTCGGCCCACACCACGAATCCGAGTTCGAACTCGCGCACCCGCACCTCACGATGCTGGTACGAGGCCACATCCCCGTTGATCCACTCTTCGGCGCGCTCCTGCGCCTGCGCGAAGGTCACCATCGGACGCTCACTCCCCCACCGAAGACACGGAATGCCCCGCGGCCGCCGAAGCCGCCGGGGCGACGGGCACCGCCCGCGCGAAGCCGCCGTCCACCATCAGGTTCGCCACGGTCTCCAGCTCCGGCGGATTGCCCGCGAGCCGGGACAGGAACTGGTCGAAGTCGTCACCGCAGGGCAGCAGCAGCCGCTGCACCCGCTCGGCGGGCGGCCAGGCGTCCTGGTCCCGGGCGTCGTCGTACGCGCAGAACCACACGGAGCCGACCCCCTCGCCCTTCACCTTCACCGCGAGCAGCCCGCCCTGCACGAACCCGACTCCCAGGTAGTCCTTGGTGAGGTGGTCGCGCAGGCACTTGTTGACGTACACGAGGTCGTTGACGGCGGCCTCCTCGCGCACGGTGAAGAACGGCTGATCCACCAGCAGTCCCAGCTCGGCATCGAGGGCGGCGCCCACCGGGGCACACCCACCCGCGGCCTTCAGGAACGACCGATAGGCCCCCGGCAGCCGGTACCCGAGATCCTCCTCGACCCCCAGCACCTGCTGCTCGGTCACCGCGACCCCCGACTTCGGCAGCCCGAAGTGCGCGGGCCGGGTCTCCTGCAACGGCCGCGTGCCCCGCTTGCTCTGATCGACGGCGGCCGTCGCCAGCCCGCCGTGATGCCGCAGCAGCGCCTTCACCTCGACCGGCACGAGCTCGACCCGCCGCGTACCCCGTACGTGGTGCCAGGTCCAGCCATGCGGAGTCGCGACCGCCGGAATGGTGTCCCACAGGTCATGCCCGGCCGCCGCCATCGCCGCGTTCGCGGACACGTAGTCCGTCAACCGCAGCTCGTCGACACCGAAGCCCTCGGGCGGCTCGGCGATCTCCGCGGCAGCGCGCGCATAGAGCGAGAAGTCCGGATATCCGCCCTCGTCAACACGTACACCTCTCGGGTGACGAGCCGCCCGGACCGGGTCCGGGAAGTGCACGACCTGCCCGGCATAGGCCGCGTTCGGCGGCGCGGCTTGCTGCCCGAGCCGACCTGTCGTCATGGCGGTTGCCCCCTGCGGCGTTCTGTATGGATGGCGGATATCGACAGCCTATGCGGTTGGACGACACCGGTCACCGGGCCTCCGGTTCCGTACCGGCCAGCGGCCCTCCGGTTCCGTGACCTGCCGTCATCGGGCCGTGACAGTGCGACGAAGACCACGCGTGTCGCGCCGTCCCAGCTTCCGCAGCAGCCACGGAGTTTGGCACTCTGTCGGAGCACCGGGGCGGTGACGGTAGCGGCTGCCGCCGCGGGGCCAGGGGAGGGAACACGACAATGAGCGCGACGCAGACAGGCACATCCGGGGACCCCAGAGTCGGCTGGAGCAGCACCGAGACGGCCCCCGCACCCACCCTTCTCCACCGCCGCGACGGCATACTTCCCACCATCGCCGCCGCCCTCTCGGTACGCGGCGCGACCCTCACCGGCACGGCGGCCCGAGGCGACCAGGACCCACCTCTGCACCCGCTGGTCCGGGACTTCCTCGACACTCTCACCAGCGGCCAGCGCGACCGCTTCACCGGCCGCTGCGCCGAAGTGATTCTCATCTCCCGCCACATCAGCGCGGTGGACGCGGCCCGCACCAAACGGGCGGCACGAAAACCGATCACCAACGGCGAAGCCCGCAAATCCCTCAAGAACGCCAAACTCACCGCCCGCCGCATCCGCGAGGACGGCGACCCCCTGCACGGCAGCTTCGCGGCCCCCTGCCGCTCCTGCACAGCGCTCAGCGCCCACTTCGGCGTACGCATCATCGACCCGACAACACCGGAGGGCTGACAAACCACCACCAACCACACGAACCTCAGCGCGCTCACAGCGCCAGCTCGAACGAACGAAGGGCCGATGCACACCGACCGCACCACCTCCACGACCCGCTTTCCCGCCCCGGTAGAAACAGCCCTCCGCTCCGCCGGATGGCAGCCGGGCCGCTGGGACATAAAGCAGGCCGAGA
Organism: Streptomyces sp. NPDC050704; assembly: GCF_040654355.1. Lineage (NCBI taxonomy): Bacteria > Bacillati > Actinomycetota > Actinomycetes > Kitasatosporales > Streptomycetaceae > Streptomyces > Streptomyces sp. NPDC050704. The sequence goes on from NZ_JBFAHW010000140.1 coordinate 25,934, forward strand.
TCTGGGCGGACGCCCTGCGCGGCCACGAGTCCCCCGCCGGCCACCGCCACGCGGTGTTCCCCGCAGCGGTCGAGGCATGGGCGGAGTTCGGCGGCCTGCACATCCCCGCCTCGGGCCCCGGCCGCCAGGTAGCCCCGTCCACCCTCCACCTGGACCCCCTGTACGGCCTCCACATGACCCGCACCCTCGCCGACCTGGGCCGCGCCCTGGACACCGAAGTGGCCCCCCTGGGCGAGGAGTCCGACACCCGGTCCCTACTGGCAGTAGACACTGAGGGCCGCGTCTACACCCTGGACCACACAGGCGACTGGTACCTGGGCCAAGACATCGACCAGGCCCTGACCTCCCTCATAACAGGCCACGAACCAGCCCGCCTGACAGCAGCAACCTGACCCAGCCGGGGGCGAAGGCCCCTCCGGCGATCCCCGCAACCCACCCGCGGCCGCGACTCAACCGGGGGCGGGGCCGTGCCGGTACGTCGCAGTCCGCCGCGTAGGGCTCCTGCAATCAACGGCTCCCGTCAAAACTGACAGCCGTACACCCGGAAGGCGGCGGACTCGGATCGGA
>NZ_JBFAHW010000141.1:0-26000 GCF_040654355.1 Streptomyces sp. NPDC050704
GGCGCGTATACCCAGTACGCGCCGGCCGCCCCCTTCGTGTTCGTGTAGGTGGAGTACGTCAGAGCGGTGTGAGGTGCCCGGATGCCGGAGGCGCCGGCTGCCGCGGCAGCAACGAGGGCTCGCGCGACGCCGATCCGGGTTCCAGCGCGAGAACCGCGGCCACCGGATGCTGCTCCTCTACCGCCGAAGTCACCGAAGTCAGTGGAGGCTCGGCCAACGGCTCCGCCGCCGAAGACACCGGTGTGGAACGCGACAGCGTCACCACACCCCAGGCCGCGATCGCCGCCCCGGCCAGTGCCAGCAGCAGTCCCGCCGCCCCGCCCTGCAGGCGCTCGCCGAGCAGTGAGAGTCCGGTGACCGCGGCGGCGAACGGATTGGCCAGCGTCACCACCGCGAGCGGCGCGCCGAGGCCGCCCCGGTAGGCGACCTGGGAGAGCAGCAGCCCGCCCGCCGCGAAGGCCGCGACCAGCAGGGCCACCACGATCACCTGCCCGCTGAGCAGCGAATCCGAGCGGTCCGTCGCGGCGACCGTGACGGTCTGGGTGAGCGCCGAGGCGACACCCGAGGCGAAGCCGGAAGCGGTCGCGTGCCGCAGCCCGGAGCGCGCGCCGCGCCGGGCCAGCAGGCCGATGAGGGCCGCGGTCGTGCCGGCGACCGCCAGCGCCTGCGGGACGCTCAGCACGTCGTCGGGCGCGGGCCCGGAGGCCGTGACGAGCAGCGCGGCGAGCCCGATCAGCGTCAGCGAGGTACCGCGCCACTCGACGGCGCTCACCCGCCGCCCCGCCATCCGCGCGCCCAGCGGCACCGCGGCGACCAGGGTGAGCGCGCCGAGCGGCTGGACCAGGGTGAGGGTGCCGTACTTGAGGGCGGCCACGTGCAGCAGCGCGGCGGACGCGTTGAGTCCGACCGACCACCACCAGGCACCGCTGCCCAGCAGCCGCAGCACTCCGGCGTCGGAGGTCCGCGCGGCGAGCCGCTCCTGGGCCACGGCGGCGGCCGCGTACGCGACGGACGAGAACAACGACAGGACGACGGCGACAAGGGTGGCGTTCATCGTCCGGCTCCCACGAGCTCGGGCGCTTCCGGTACGTCCGGCGCGTCCGGTACCAGTGCTTCCGGTACTTCTCGTACGGAACCTTCCGTGTCCTCCGCGACGACGAGTTCCCGGGTGTTCCCGTCGGTCGCCGCCGTCCGCTTCGGCAGGCGGATCACGGCGAGGGCGATGCCGAGGAGCGCGGCCGCCACGATCGCGTCGAGCCAGTAGTGGTTGGCCGTACCGACGATCACCAGCAGGGTGAGCAGCGGATGCAGGAGCCACAGCCAGCGCCAGCGCGACCGGGTCGCGGCGATCAGGCCGATAGCCACGATCAGGGCCCAGCCGAAGTGCAGCGACGGCATCGCCGCGAACTGGTTCGACAGCGAGTCCGCCTCGGGCGAGGCGCCGTACACCGTGGGCCCGTACACCTGCCCGGTGTCCACCAGGCCCGTCATGGCGAGCATGCGCGGCGGGGCGAGCGGGAACGTGAGGTGCACCACCAGGGCGGCGGCGGTGACCGCGGCGAGGACCCGGCGGGCCCATACGTAGTGGCCGGGCCGCCGCAGATACAGCCAGACCAGGAAGGCCGCGGTGGCGGGGAAGTGGACGGTCGCGTAGTAGGTGTTCACGACGTGCACGAGGGTGTCGCTTTGCAGCAGCGCGGACTGTACGGCGCCCTCGCCGGGCAGATGCAGGAACCGCTCCAGGTCCCACACGTGGCGCGCGTTGCGAAAGGCCTCACCGGTGTGGCCCGTGGCCAGCAGCCGGCCGAGCTTGTAGACGAGGAACAGTCCCGCGACGAGCAGGAGCTCACGGACGAGGGGCGGCCGCCGTGTGGCGGCGGACCCCTTCTTTGCAGGCTCGGTTGGGCATTCCATCCCCCGGCCCCTTCGCTGAAGGTGTTGCGTGTGCTGGTGCGTGGTGAACCCAGGACAAAGTCCACTCGACAGAGGAGTGGGTCCTGTCCAAGGCCCATCGATACGCCAGTGTACCGATACGATGGCGTTCCGGTACACTAGCGTTTCGATAGGAGATAAGACACACTGGTAAGCAGCCCTCTGGGGTTGCGGAGACGAGCGAGGAGAAGACCCATGACGTCGCAGGCAGCGGACGGACCGGAGACGGTCGTCGCCTCGCGCCGCTCCAAGATCACGCCGGAGCGTGAGCGGGAGTTCCTCGACGCCGCGCTCGACCAGATCCGTGAGTGCGGCTACGACGCGCTGAGCATGGAGGGTGTCGCGGCCAGCACGCGGTGCAGCAAGTCCACGCTCTACCGGCAGTGGAAGACGAAGCCGCAGTTCGTGGCCGCCGCGCTGCGCGCCAACAGCTGTCCCAAGTTCAGCGGTATCGACACCGGTTCGCTGGCCGGCGATCTGCGCGCGGCCGCGCGCGCGGCGGGGGAGCGGTCCGACGAGGACACCCGGCTCTTCCAGGCGCTCGGTCCGGCGCTCCTGCAGGATGACGAACTGCAGCGCGAGCTGCACGCCGTGATGGTCGAACCCGAGCTCGGCGGGCTCCGGGAGATGATCCGGCGGGGGGTCGACCGGGGCGAGATCTCCGCCGACCATCCAGCCCTGGAGTTCGTGCCGGCGCAGCTGCTCGGCATGGTGCGCGTCCGGCCGCTCCTGGAAGGGCGGTACGCGGACGCGGACTATCTCGTCCGCTATGTGGAGGTGGCCCTGCTGCCGGCCCTCGGACTGTCGGACACCGGCTAGGGCCCTAAGGGCCCCTACGACCCAGGCCACCGTCCACGGGATGACTGGACGGTGACCTGCTCGCGCCGCACCGTGGGGACGGGGGCGGCGCACACCATCCGGCCGGGTGGGGTTCCTCTTGAGCGGAGAGGCGCCTCATCCGGCCGACTGGTTTCCGGACTCCCGCGACCGGCGGTTACACGGTCTGACCGTTGCCGCCGCCCGCGGACTCCTTGATGCCCTTGGTTATCTCGTCTATCACGGACTGCTCCGGCGCCTTGGAACTGACGTCGATGCCGAAACGCACGACGACGAGCTGCTTGGCGTTGGCGGGCGCGGGGAAGACGAGCGACTCGACGTAGCCGTCGTCGCCCTTGCTCGTGACGACCTTCCAGCGGACCGCGTAGCCCTTCTGCCCGGCCACGGTGACCGCCTTGGAGGAGAGCTCGTCGTGCGAGGTGATCTCGCCGTAGCTCTTGCCGCCGTAGGACTCCTCGGCGTTCTTGGAGATGTCCTCCTTCGCGGCGGCCTCGGCGGTGGTGGCCTTGAGCTGGAGCGCGATCGCGGGGGCCGAGTACGCGCCGCCCCGCGTGCATTTCTTCGTGGTGTCGCCGGGGCATTTGTAGGAGTCCTTGGACGTCACCTGGGCGCCCACCTGCATGGACCCGCCGGTGAAGCCGTCCGGCACGGGGAGGCTGATGCCGTTGATCAGGTCCGCGGCGTAACCGCCCTCGGTCTGCTCCGGCTGCGGGATCGCGCTCTCACCGCCGCCCGGGCCGTCGGGACCGCCCTGGCCGCCGCCGTCCTGCCCCTCCGGGCCACCGGGCGGTGTGGGCGCCGACCGGGCGTTGTCCTGGCCGCCGCCCGAGCCGTCGTTCGCGGTCAGCGCGTACACGCCGCCGCCTATGCCCGCGAGCACCGCCACGGCCACCGCCACGGCTATGGCCGTGCGCACTCCGCGCCGCGGGCCACCGGGCCGCACACCGGGATCACCCGGATACGACCCCGCGCCCGGCGGAAACACCGGGGGACCCCACGCGGCGGAAGCCGAGTCGGCGGGGCGGGTCTGGTCCGTCCATGTTCTACCGTCCCACCAGCGTTGCGTGGCGGGGCCGTCACTTGTCTGGCCGGGGTCGGGATACCAGCCGGGAGGAGTCGCCTGCGTCATGGGTCCACCGTATGAGGCGTGGGTGAAAGCCGGATGAGAGGATCCGCGCCGATTTCGCTCCGGCCCGGTCGCGCCCGGCCGGGAAGTCGGTTCCGGTTCACGGCTGTTGACGGTCGATGACCTTCACCCGCGCTGGTCGGCGGCCCCGTCCGTCGCCTCCGGTCCACCGCCGTCACCCGTCACGGCAACAGCTGTTCCGACCGGCCACCACCGCGGCTTCCGGAGGGCTAGGCTCAAGGCCTGTACGTCGTTTGGGCGACCTGGGGAGGTAGCGGGATGACGGAGGTAAGGCCGGGACCGGCCGCCTCGGTACCCCTCTGGGAGCGCGACGCGGAACTCGCCGCGGTCGCGGAGGCGGTCGACGCCCTGTGCGCGGGCTCCTCCTCGGGCAGCCTGCTGGTCTTCAGCGGCGAGGCCGGCATCGGCAAGACCGCACTCCTCGCCGAGGCGCGGCGGATCGCGGAGACACGCAAGTGCACGGTGTGGTCGGTGCGCGGCGGCGAGACCATCACGTCCGTTCCGTTCAATGTCGTACGGCAGTTGCTGCAGCCCGCGCTCGTGGCGCTGATGCCCGACGAGGCGCGTGAGTACTTCGGCGACTGGTACGACATCGCCGGACCCGCCCTCGGGATAGCGGAACCGGGCGCGCGCCAGGCCGACCCGCAAGGCGTGTGCGACGGTCTGGTCGCGGCGGTGCGCCGGCTCGCCCGGCGCGACTGGCCGCTGGTGCTGCTCGTCGACGACGCGCACTGGGCCGACCAGGAGACCCTGCACTGGCTGGCCGCGTTCGCGGAGCGCCTCGACGACCTGCCCGTCCTCGTCGTGGTCGCCCGCCGCCCCGGCGAAGCCACCGGCGAGAGCGCCCGCCACCTCGACACCATCGGCGCCGCCGCCCGCCCGCTCGCCACCCTGAGCGCACTGACACCCGACGCCGCGGCCGGACTCACCCGGGCCACCCTCGGCGCGCACGCCGACGCCCCGTTCTGCCGCGAGGTCTGGGCGGTCACCGGCGGCAACCCGTACGAGACCGTGGAACTCCTCGCCAAGGTCCAGGACACCGGCCTCGAACCGGTCGAGGGCACGGCCGCGGACCTGCGCGCCCTCAACCACTCGGCGCGCGGCCGCGGCCTTGTCGACCGGCTCGAAGCGCTCGGCGTCGACGCCACGAAGTTCGCCTGGGCGGCGGCCGTCCTCGGTACGCAGATCTCCCTCGACCTGGCGGCCGAGCTCGCCGGCATGCAGCTCGACGAGGCGCAGCGCTGCGCGACCCGGCTGGGCGCGGCGCGCATCCTCACCGAGGCCGACCGGGCGAGCGGTCAAGGGGCCGAAGGCGACCTGGAGTTCGTCCATCCGCTCATCGCCAGCGCCGTCTACCGCTCGATCCCGGACGCGCTGCGCACCGCGATGCACGGCGTGGCCGCCGCGGTAGTCACCGCGTCCGGGCTCGGCGCCGCCGCGGCCTCCCGGCACCTCCTGGAAGTGCACCCGGACGACGATCCCGAGCTCGTCGAGCAGATGCGCGAGGCCGCCCGCGAGCACCTCGCCGTCGGTGCCCCGGACGCGGCCCGCCGCTGTCTGGAGCGCGCCCTGCTGGAACCTCCGCTGCCGGGCTCTCACGCGCGCGTGCTCTACGAGTTGGGCTGCGCCACGCTCCTCACCTCGCCCGCGACCACCATCGGGCACCTGCGGGAGGCGCTCACCGTGCACGGCCTGGAGGACGACCTGCGCGTCGACGCGGTCTGCCGTCTTTCCCAGGCGCTCGTCCACAACGACCAGTTGGAGGAGGCGGTCGCCACGGTCGACGCGGAGGCCGCCCGCCTGGACGCCGGCCCCGCCCGAATGCGCCTCCAAGCCGTGCACTACATGTGGGAGGGCATCCACGCGGGCGAGGAGGACGCGTCCGGCCGCTCCCGCCGGCTCGCCCAGCTCGTCAAACCGCTGAGCGGCCGCGACAACTCCGAGCGCGCCCTGCTCATCCTGCGCGCCTTCGACGCCATGACCCGCGGGGAGAACGCCGAGGAGGTCGTCGAGCTCTGCGACCGCGCCCTGGTCAACGGCCGCCTCGCGCCCGGTCTCGGCTGGACCGACACCGAGTGGAGCTTCGAGCTCCTCATGATGCTCGGCATCTCGTACACGTACGCGGACCGGCTCGACCGCGCCGAAAGCCTCTTCAGCGACGCGCAGCGGACCTACGAGACCGCCGGGTGGAGCGGTGGCCATCTGGCCCTCGCGACCGCCTTCGGCGGCTACGTCCATCGCAGACGGGGCCGCCTCACGGACGCGGAGGCCTTTCTGCGCGAGGCGCTCAGGCTGGCCGACCGGGTGGGCAGCAGGCTGCCCATGCACTGGTCCGCGGCGTGCATGCTCATCGACACGCTGCTCGCCCGCGGCCATGTCGGCGCGGCCGAGGAGGTCGCCGAGCGGTACGCCTTCGAACCGCCCCACCCGTCCACGATCGTCCTGCCGGACACCCACTCGATAAGGGGCCGGCTGCTGATCGCCACCGGCCGCGTCGAAGAGGGCGTGAACGAGCTGGAGACCGCCGAGAAGATGTCCGCGTCCCGCGGCGGCCACAACACGGTGATGGCGCCCTGGGCGGGAGACCTCGCCCGGACCCTCGCCGCCCAGGACCCGCGCCGCGCCGCCGAGGTGGCGGCCGACGCCCGGGCCCAGGCCGAGCGCTTCGGTACCGACACGTCGATCGGCGAGGCCCTGCGCTGTGCCGCCGCCCTGGAGACCGGCCAGCGCTCGGTCACGCTGTACGCCCAGGCCGTCGCGTACCTCGAAGCGTCACCCTGCGCCTACGAACACGCCGCGGCCCGCGTCGAGTACGGCATCGCGGCCCGTTCCCCCACAGAACTCAACCGCGGCCTGACGCTGGCGCGCTCCTGCGGTGCGGACGGCCTGGTGGCCAGGGCCCGGGAGGTACTCGACAAGGGCCGCGGCCTGCACTGAGGGTTCAGCAGCAGGCTCTCAGGCCCCTGCCCCGAGCAGCCGGTCCGTCACCGTCGACAGGCGCTTCCACACCTCACGGTCGTACGCGTCCGAGTGGGCCCGCGAGGGACTCGTACCGTCGAAGTACCGGCCCGTCATGTCCTGGCCCGACTCCGCGGTGGCGAGGGCCAGGACGGCGGCCGCCCCGTCGGCCACGGTGGACAAGGGCGTGACGTCGGCATCGCGGACCATCGCGGTGTCCATGAAGGTGGCGGGGTGCAGCACGTTCACCGAGACGCCGGTGCCCGCGAGTTCCTCGGCGAGGGCGAAGGTGTGCGCGGCGAGGGCGAGTTTGCTGCGGCGGTACGCCGTCACGCCGTCGTAGGTCCGGGTCATCCCGATGTCGTCGAAGTCCAGGGGCTGCTGGCCCGCCGAGCCGACGTTGACGATCCGGGCGGGAGCACTCGCGCGCAGCACCGGCAGCAGGGCGCGGGTCAGGGCGACCGGGGCGAGGTAGTTGACCGCGAACCGCAGCTCGTGCCCGTCGGCGCTCTCCTCGCGCCCGCCGCCGGGTGAACCGAAGCCGATCCCCGCGTTGTTGATCAGCACATCGAGCCGGGGATGCGCCGCCGCGACCCGCTCGCCCAGCTCCCGTACGCGCGCCAGTGACGCCAGGTCCGCGACGAATCCGTGCGCCTCGCCCTCGGTACGCAGCTCCGCGACCAGCCGCTCCGTACGGTCGGGGTCGCGGCCGTGGGCGAGGACGACATATCCGGAGCGGACCAGCTCGAAGGCGACGTAACGGCCGAGTCCGGAGGTGGCACCGGTGATCAGAACAGTGGGCATACATCCAGCCTAGGCACAGGGCGGACGCGTGTGCGAGGTGCTGCTGAAGCTACGACCGGCAGGGTCACCCTGCTGCGACGAGCGGGGTCACTCCGCGGCGGTCCCGTCCTCCTCGGCCAGCACCCGCTGGGCCACGGCGAACGCCGAGTTGGCCGCCGGGACCCCGCAGTACACCGCCGTCTGCAGCAGCACCGCGCCGATCTCCTCCGGGGTGAGCCCGTTGCGGCGGGCGGCGCGGATGTGCATCGCCAGCTCGTCGTAGTGCCCGTGCGCCACCAGCGCGGTCAGCGTGATCATGCTGCGCTCGCGGCGGGCCAGGGTCTCGTCCGTCCAGATCTCGCCCCACGCGTACCGCGAGATGAAGTCCTGGAACCGCGCCGTGAACTCCGACTGCCGGGCCTGCGCCCGGTCCACGTGCTCATCCCCGAGCACCTGCCGACGCACCTCCATACCCCGCTTGGCGCCCCCGTCGAAGTGCGCGCGCAGGGCGGTGAGTACGGCCTCCGGGCACTGGGCGGGCGCGAGGTGCGAGGCGCCCGGGATCTCGACGAGCGCTGCATGGGGCACCGCGTCCGCGATCTCGCGGAGATGTGCGGGCGGGGTCGCCGGGTCCTGGCGGCCGGCGACGAGCAGTGTGCGCGCGCCGATCCGCGGCAGCTGCTCACGGATGTCGAAGGCGGCGAGCGCGTCACAGCAGGCGGCGTACGCGTCCGGATCCGCCGTCCGGTGGTCCTCGACCAGCTCCGGAACGGTGAAACCACCCGTGAACCAGCGGGAGTCGGCGCTCTCGGCGAGCTTCGCCAGCCCCTCGGCACGGACGAGCGCCGCCCGCTCCTCCCACGGCTTGGAGCCGTTGAAGTGCGCCGAGGAACAGATCACGGCGAGCCGCTCGACCCGCTCCGGGTGGTGCACCGCGAGATACAGCCCGACCGCGCCCCCGAGCGAGACACCGGCGTACGAGAACCGGTCGATGCCGAGTGAGTCGGCGAGCGCGAGCACCAGTCGGGCGAGTTCGGCGACGGTCGCGCCGGGGCCGATCAGACCGGCCGAGGAGCCACCGTGGCCAGGCAGGTCCCAGCGCACCACCCGGTGGGTGACGGAGAGTTCGGGTGCGACCTTGTCCCAGAGGGCCATCGACGTGCCGAGGGACGGACCGAGGAGAAGCGGGGGAGCGGTGGCGGACCCCTCGGTGCGGTAGTGCGGAAGTTCGCCGTTCTTGCTGCTGCTGTTGCCGTTCGGGACGGTCGGCTGGGTGGTCAACGTCGCTCCAGGGCACGGTCGGTGAGGGCTCCGGCGGAACCGGTGTATTGGGTGGGGTCGGTGAGGTCCACCAGGTCGAGATCCTTCAACTCGGGCTCTTCAGCGAGGAGTTCGACCAGCCGTCGGCCCTCGGCGGTGGCCTGCCGCGCGGCCCGCGTGAGCAGTTCCTTGGCGCGGGCGCGCCCGAGCACCGGCGCGAGCTCGGCGGACAGTCGCTCGGAGACGATCAGTCCGTGCGTGAGGTCCAGGTGCGCGCGCATCGCGTCGGCGTGCACCTGGAGGCCCTCGGTCAGCTCGGCCGCGTCCCGTGCCGCGCCGCCGACCAGCCGGAGCAGGTCGCGCAGCGGTTCCCACTCGGCGTGCCAGGCACCGGCGGGCCGTTCGTCCTCGGCGACCAGGGAGCCGTACAGCGTCGCGGCGAGCTGCGGGGCGCGGCGGGCCGCCGCGGCGATGAGCGTGGAGCGCACGGGGTTCGCCTTGTGCGGCATCGCGGAGGACCCGCCGCCCGCGCCCTCGCTCAGCTCGCGGATCTCCGTACGGGCGAGGGTGAGCACGTCCGTGGCCGCCTTTCCGAGGCCGCCGGCGGTGAACGCGAGGGCGCCCGCCAGGTCGGCGACGGGCGTACGGAGGGTGTGCCAGGGCAACACCGGTGCGGCGAGGCCGAGTTCACGGGCGTACGCCTCGACGAGGGGCCCGGTGTCCGAGGCGCCGTACGCACCGAACGCCGCCAACGTGCCCGCCGCGCCGCCCAGTTGAGCCGGAAGGCCGTCCCGCACGGCCCGAAGACGGTCCCTCGCGTCCAGCACCAGCGACCGCCAGCCCGCCGCCTTCAGCCCGAACGTGGTCGGCACGGCATGCTGGGTGAGCGTCCGCCCCGGCATCACCGTGTCGCGGTGCTCCCGCGCCAGCCGCGCCAGCGCACGCTCCGTACGGGCGAGGTCGGCGAGGACCAGGTCCAGCGTCCGTACGGCGACCAGCATCATGGCGGTGTCCATGATGTCCTGGCTGGTCGCGCCCCGGTGGACGTACGAGGCGTACGCCTTCCCGTTCTCCGTGGCGGCCGTCACGACCGCCGCGGTCAGGTCGGCGACCAGCGGAATCACCGGATTGCCGCCCCCTCGCGCCGCCCGCGCGAGGGCGTGCAGGTCGAAGCGTGCCGCGTCGGCCGCCCCGGTGACCGCGTCGGCGGCCTCCGCCGGGGCGAGGCCGAGGGCCGCCTGTGCGCGGGTGAGCGCCGACTCCGCGTCGAGCAGCGCCTGGAGGAAGGCGCGGTCGCCCGTCGCGGACTCGGCGGCGGAGCCGGCCCGCCCGGGGGCGAGCAGACCGGCGTCGGAATCAACCGGGTCGACGGGGTCGACAGCTGTCACTGGAACTCCAGGAAGACCGTTTCGCCTTCGCCCTGAAGGCGGATGTCGAAACGGTACGTGCGGTTCGGTCCTTCGGCCGCGATCAGCGTGGCGCGGCGCTCCGCGGGCAGCGAGTCGAGCAGCGCGTCCGTGCCGGTGCCCTCGGTGCCGCCCGCCGCCAGATACGCCCGGGTGTACAGGTGGTGCAGCAGCCCGCGCGCGAACACGCACACGCTGATGTACGGCACTCCGGGGTTGCCCGGCGGCAGCGTGTAGAGCGCGTAGTGGCCGTCGGCGTCCGTGGCGACCCGGCCGAAACCGGTGAAGTCGATGCCGTTGCGGCCGAGGTAGCCGCCGGTCACCGGGTCACGGCGCATCGAACCGGGGGCGCCCTTGAGGGAGCCGTCCGGGCCCGCCTGCCAGAACTCCAGGAGCGCGTCCGGGATCGGCTTGCCCTCGCCGTCCAGTACGTACCCGTGCAGGACGATCTGGTCGGGGTGGCCCTTGGGTGCGACCTGCCCGCCCTCGGGGAAGGGCAGCGCGTACCCGTAGAAGGGGCCGACGGTGTGGGACGGCGTGGGCAGCAACTGCTCGGGACTCTCGGTGGGGGCGGTCATCAGTCGCGGCCTTCCTCGATCCAGGTGGCGGAGGGACCGTCGAGAACGATGTCCCACTCGTAGCCGAGCGAGAACTCGGGCTGCGAAAGGTCGTGGTTGTACGCCGCGACCAGGCGGTTACGGGCCGACTCGTCGGTCACCGAGCGCAGGATCGGGTCGTACTGGAAGAGCGGGTCGTTCGGGAAGTACATCTGCGTCACGAGCCGCTGGGTGAACGCCGTGCCGAACATCGAGAAGTGGATGTGCGCGGGCCGCCACGCGTTGGTGTGGTTGCGCCACGGGTACGCGCCCGGCTTGATCGTACGGAAGAAGTAGTGTCCCTGATCATCCGTCAGGACCCGTCCAACACCGGTGAAGTTGGGGTCGAGCGGGGCCGGATGCTGGTCGCGCAGGTGTGCGTACCGGCCGGACGCGTTGGCCTGCCAGAGCTCGATGAGCTGGCCGCGCACCGGGCGGCCCGCGCGGTCGAGCAGCCGGCCGGAGACGGTGATGCGCTCGCCGAGCGGCTCGCCCTGGTGCTGCACGGTCAGGTCGTTGTCGATGTCGGTGATGTCGGTCGGGCCGAACACCGGCCCGGACAGCTCGACCGTCTCCGGGTCGCCGCCGCTCACCGCGACCAGCGGCTGCTTGGGGTACCGCAGCACAGAACTGCGGTACGGGGCGTAGTCGCGCGGCGGATGGTTCCGCGCCGGCGCACCCTCGGCGAGGGCCTTGTCGTACGCGTTCTGGAGGTCGTCGACCTCGGTGTCGATGTCCGACTGGGTCAGAGGAGGCATGAGGATTCCTACGTGTCCGGGTCCTGTGAGTCTTAGCGTTCGAGGACGAGGGCGAGGCCTTGGCCGACGCCGATGCACAGGGTGGCGACGCCGACACCCGAGCCCTGCCGGGCCAGCTGGTGCGCGACGGTGCCGGCGAGGCGCGCACCCGAGGCACCGAGTGGGTGGCCCAGGGCGGTGGCACCGCCCTGCGGGTTGAGGATCGACGGGTCGAACTCCGGCCACTCGGCGACGCAGCCGAGGACCTGTGCGGCGAACGCCTCGTTCAGCTCAAGCGTTGACAGATCGTCAAATCCCTTGCCCGCCTTGGCGAGTGCGCGATTGACGGCTTCGACGGGGGCGAGTCCGAAGTAGTGCGGGTCGATCGCGGAGACGCCGGAGGCGGAGACACGGGCGAGCGGCTCGCGGCCGGTCGCTCGGAGACCTTCCTCGTCGACTAGGAGCAGGGCGGCGGCACCGTCGTTGAGCGGGGAGGCGTTGCCCGCCGTCACCGTGCCGTGCTCGGTGCGGAAGGACGGCTTGAGCCTGGCCATCGCGTCGAGGGACGCGGAGGCGCGTACGCACTCGTCGGCGCCGAAGACGACCGGGTCGCCCTTGCGCTGCGGGATGGAGACCGGCGCGATCTCGCCGTCGAAGAGACCGGCTGCCTGGGCGGCGGCGGCCTTCTGGTGGCTGGCGAGGGCGAACTCGTCCTGCTGCTCGCGGCTGATCTTGTGCTTGTCGGCGATGAGTTCGGCGGACTCGCCCAGCGGGACGGTCCACTGAGGGTCCATCTTCGGATTGACCATGCGCCAGCCGAGCGTGGTGGAGTACAGCTCGGTGTGGCCGGCCGGGAAGGGCTTGTCGTTCTTGGGCAGCACATAAGGGGCGCGGGTCATCGACTCGACGCCGCCGGCCAGGGCGATGGAGGCGTCGCCCATCGCGATGGCGCGGGCGGCCTGGATGACGGCTTCCAGGCCGGAGGCGCACAGCCGGTTGACGGTGACGCCGGGGACTGTGGTGGGCAGGCCGGCGAGGAGGCCGGCCATACGGGCGACGTTGCGGTTCTCCTCACCGGCGCCGTTGGCGTTGCCGAAGTACACGTCCTCGATCCGGGAGGGGTCCAAGTCCGGTGTACGGGCGAGGAGTTCACGGATCGCGTGGGCGGCGAGGTCGTCCGGGCGGACGCCCGCGAGAGCGCCGTTGTACTTGCCGAACGGGGTCCGGACGGCGTCGACGATGTAGACGTCCTTCACGACTGGGTCTCCTCAGCGAGCTCTTCGGCGGTACGAACCTTCGCGGCGGTCCTGGCCACGATCTCCTCGGCGGTGACGCCCGGCGCGGTCTCGACGAGCACCAGGCCCTCCTCCGTCACGTCCAGCACGCCCAGGTCGGTGATGATCCGGTTGACGCAGGCCTTGCCGGTGAGCGGCAGCGCGCACTCCTCCAGGATCTTCGGGGAACCGTCCTTCGCGGTGTGGGTCATCACGACGATGACCTTGCGGGCGCCGTGGACGAGGTCCATCGCACCGCCGATCCCGGTGATCAGCTTGCCGGGGATGGCCCAGTTGGCCAGGTCACCGCCGGCGGAGACCTGCATGGCGCCCAGCACGGCGACGTCGATGTGCCCGCCGCGGATCATCCCGAAGGACAGCGAGGAGTCGAAGTAGGAGGCGCCGGGCAGGACGGTGACCGTCTCCTTGCCGGCGTTGATGAGGTCGGGGTCGACCTGGTCGTCGGTCGGATACGGGCCGGTGCCGAGGATCCCGTTCTCCGACTCCAGGATCACCTCCACGTCCGGCGGGAGGTAGTTGGGGATCAGGGTCGGCAGGCCGATGCCGAGGTTGACGTACTGGCCGTCCCGCAGCTCGCGCGCGGCGCGGGCCGCCATCTCTTCTCTGCTCCAGGGCATTACTCGCTCACCGTCCCGTTGGCCGCGGGCGCCGAAACCGTCCGCTGCTCGATCATCTTGGCGTTCGCCTGCTGCGGGGTGAGTGCGATGACACGCTGCACGAAGATCCCCGGCAGGTGCACCGCGTCCGGGTCGATCTCACCCGGCTCCACGAGTTCCTCGACTTCGGCGATCGTCACCCGCCCGGCCATCGCCGCCAGGGGGTTGAAGTTCCGCGCCGACTTGTTGAAGACGAGATTCCCGTGCCGGTCGCCCCTGGCCGCCCGGACGAGCGCGAAGTCGGTACGGATGCCGTGCTCCAGTACGTACTCCGTACCGTCGAACTCCCGCACCTCCTTGGGCGGCGAGGCGAGCGCGACGCCGCCCGCACCGTCGTACCGCCACGGCAGCCCGCCGTCGGCGACCTGTGTGCCGACACCCGCCGGGGTGAAGAACGCCGGGATGCCGGCCCCACCGGCCCGCAGCCGCTCGGCCAGCGTGCCCTGGGGGATCATCTCGACCTCCAGCTCACCGGCCAGATACTGCCGCGCGAACTCCTTGTTCGCCCCGATGTACGACCCCGTGACACGGCCGATCCGCCCGGCCGCCAGCAGCACCGCCAGGCCCGACTCCATCGCCCCGCAGTTGTTGGAGACGATGCCCAGGCCGGAGACTCCACGCTCGTACAACGCCTGGATCAGCACATTCGGCACACCGCTGAGGCCGAACCCACCGACCGCGAGTGTCGCGCCGTCGGCTACATCGGCCACCGCCTCGGCGGCTGTGGCGACCACCTTGTCCATCCGTGAAGCCCCATCTCTCCCGAGCGTCCAGTGTCTGAATTAGTCAGGGCACTGAGTATTTCTTCGAGGTTTCGAACACGCTGCCACCCTAGCCCTGAGTCGTCAAGGGTCCCAGAGAAGCGGCAGGTCAGAGTCTCGTCGTCGGGGCGAGACAAGGTGAGCCGCTGCCCGGTATCGTTCAGTACACCAACGAATTAGGAGCGCACATGGCCGCGGTGGATCTCTCCACCCACCCCGGGCACCTGGCCCGGCGGTTGCAGCAGGCGCACTACCTGCTGTGGAACACGATGGTCTCCGAGGAGATCACCTCGCCCCAGTTCGCGGTCCTGAACGCGCTCGTCGCCGAGCCGGGCCTCGACCAGCGCACGGTGGGGGAGCGGGTGGGTCTGGACCGGTCCACCGTCGCCGAGGTCATCAGCCGGCTCAGCCGCCGCGGGCTCCTCGGCAAGGTGCGTGACCCGCAGGACGGCCGGCGGTTCCTGCTGCGGCTCACGGATGAGGGTGTGCGGACCCATCGGAAGCTGACCGTGCGGACGGCTCGGATGAACCAGGTCTTTCTGGCCCCGCTCTCCGCCGAGGAGCAGGGGCTCTTCTTCGATCTGATCCAGCGGGTCTCTGACGCGGCGGAGGGGCTTCGCCGGGCGGGGGAGTCGGAGCCGTTTGTTGTGCAGGGCTGAGCTCTTTTGGGGTGAAGAAACGGCGGGACAGTAGCGGTTGTACGTGAGCTGCGGGCCGGTCGTGGCTGGGCGCGCAGTTCCCCGCGCCCCTTGCGGGGCTGCGCCCCTCTTGGGCGGCTCAGGCCTTGGCGAAGACCACCCATACCTGGCCCTTTGCGAAGGGCATCGGGGTGCCGTTCTTTGTGGTGAAGTCTGTTCCGTCCTCGGCCGATGTGCGCTTCCAGTCGGCGTCGAAGGACCGGCCGTCGCGGAGGACCTTCGCGGTGCCCGAACCGACGGTCTCCGTGTACGGCGTGTTGTTGCCCAGGAAGTCGCCGAACCTGGACTTCCGCACCTTCACGTACTGCACGACGACCGTCGCGGCGGCCACTCGCTTCCCGTCGGTCGTCACGGTCGGCGTGCCGTCCATCGACACCAGCCAGCTCTTCCGGTCCTCGGACCAGGTGAAGGTGAAGCGGGCCGCGGGGAAGCGGACCGTGCGCGTGGTCTCGGCCTTGCCGCCCGTGGGCGGCGCGCCGTACGTGAACCCCGTCGTCAGCGCGTCCGCTCCCGGCGCGGACTTCAGCAGTTGCCGGGGGCGAAGGTAGAGGTTGTGCGGCACGGGTTTGTCCGCGCCCCGGTAGTACGCGTTCGCTTCCTCTTCCGGAAGTGCCGCGTGCAGGGGCGCCTTGTTGATCAGAGGCAGCAGCTTGCCCTGTGCACCCGAGAAGGCGAGCGTCGGCTCGTCGAACTGGCGCAGCAGCTCCAGGTCGGACTCCCGCGCGCTGCGCACCGGGCCGACCGCCTGCGGCAGCTGGGTCGCGTACACGGCCATCAGGCGGCTGAGGCCGCCCTCCACCTGCTCCGCGTACACGATGTCCGCGGAGTCCAGCCCTGTCTGCGGCCGGGCGGCGCCGGCGTTGTCGATCTTCACGGCGAGCGGTGAACCGGCGGCGGGCGCCGCGCTCTCACTGGCCCCGTCGGAGGTCTCCGTGCTGTCCGGGGCCTGCCCGCGTCCGTCGGTCGCCGGGGTGTCGTCCTGGGTGCAGCCCACCACCACGGAGCCCGCCATCGCGGCGGCCAGCAGCGTCGTCGCCATCGCGGAGCGTCTCGTGCGCCCCGTCCGTCTCATGCCTACCGTACCCACGATGCCCCGTTTCTCCGCTTTTCAGCTTATAGGTTCAATGAGGGAATACCCAATGAACCAAGATCGAAGGCCTGCGATGGGCCAAGCAGGTAACGGGTGTGGTGATTCGACGAGGTCAGCGGGCGCATGATCGCCCGGAAGGCGCAACCGGGCGCGGACGAAAGGCTCCGAAAGCTCCGGGCCGGCGTGGCTGAGGGGTCGCTCAGTCCTGCGGTCCCAGGACGTCCGCCAGGTCGTAGCCGACCGGCTCCTCCAGCTGGGCGTAGGTGCAGCTCTCGGGTGTGCGGTCGGGGCGCCAGCGGCGGAAGCGGGCCATGTGCCGGAAGCGCTCGCCGTTCTCCATGTGCTCGTACGCCACCTCGCACACCAGCTCCGGTCGCAGCGGCACCCAGGAGAAGTCCTTCTTGGCGGACCAGCGGCTCGGGGCGCCCGGCAGCCGTGCCGTCTCGTGCGCCGACTCGTCCGCCCAGGATGCCCAGGGGTGCCCCGCGGCAGACTCCATGCGCAGCGGCTCCAGCTCCGCGATCAGCTCCTCGCGCCGCTTCATCGTGAACGCCGCGCACACCCCCACGTGCTGCAGCGTGCCCTTCGCGTCATACAGGCCGAGCAGCAGCGAACCGACGACAGGACCGCTCTTGTGGAGGCGGTAGCCCGCGACCACCACGTCCGCCGTGCGCTCGTGCTTGATCTTGAACATCAGGCGCTCGTCCTGCCGGTAGCGCAGGGTGAGCGGTTTGGCGACCACCCCGTCGAGGCCCGCGCCCTCGTACTGCTCGAACCACCGCTGGGCCACCTCGATGTCCGTGGTCGCCGGCGCCACGTGCACGGGGGCCGTGACATCGGACAAGGCCATCTCCAGCAGCGCCCGCCGGTCGCTCAGCGGGACGTCGAGGAGTGACTCGTCGGCGAGCGCGAGCAGGTCGAACGCCACGAACGACGCCGGGTCCCGCTCGGCGAGCATCAGCACGCGCGACTCCGCCGGGTGGATCCGTTCCGAGAGCGCGTCGAAGTCCAGCCGTCCGCCGCGCGCGATCACGATCTCGCCGTCCATCACGCAGCGCTCCGGCAGCCGCTCCCGCAGTGCCGCCACCAGCTCGGGAAAGTACCGGACCAGCGACTTTCCGTTGCGGCTGCCGATCTCGATCTCGTCACCGTCCCGGAAGACGATCGCCCGGAACCCGTCCCACTTCGCCTCGTAGTGCATGTCCGGCGGAATCTTCGCCACCGACTTGGCGAGCATGGGCTTCACGGGCGGCATCACCGGCAGATCCATGGTCCGATTCTGCGCGGCTCCGCGAGAATTCGCCCGATGTGCGAGGTATGTGCGGTACGCCTACCGTGGCTCGCATGGGTGACGCGGTGGAGCTGGCGGCGGCGGGCCGAACGGTACGGCTGTCCAGCCCCGACAAGATCTTCTTCCCGGAGCGCGGCTTCACGAAGCTGGACCTCGCCGAGTACTACCTCGCCGTCGGCCCCGGCATCCTGCGCGGCCTGCGGAACCGGCCCACGACCCTGGAGCGCTACCCCGACGGGGTGACCGGCGAGTCGTTCTTCCAGAAGCGGGCGCCGAAGAACATGCCCGACTGGATCCCCACAGCGCACATCACCTTCCCGAGCGGTCGCAGCGCCGACGAGATGTGCCCCACCGAGGTCGCCGCCGTGCTGTGGGCCGCCCAGTTCGGCACGCTGACCTTCCACCCCTGGCCGGTGCGCCGGGACGACGTCGACAGCCCCGACGAACTGCGCATCGACCTCGACCCGCAACCGGGCACCGACTACTCCGACGCGGTGCGCGCCGCCTACGAACTCCGTTCCGTACTCCACGACTTCGGCGACCTGCGCGGCTGGCCGAAGACGTCCGGCGGCCGGGGCATCCACGTCTTCGTACCGATCCGGCCCCGGTGGACGTTCACTCAGGTGCGGCGCGCGGCGATCGCCGTCGCGCGCGAGCTGGAGCGCCGGATGCCGGACCGGGTGACCACGGCCTGGTGGAAGGAGGAGCGCGGCGAGAAGATCTTCGTCGACTACAACCAGACGGCCCGCGACCGCACCATCGCCTCCGCCTATTCCGTACGCCCCCACCCGCACGCCCCGGTGTCGGCACCCCTCACCTGGGACGAGGTGGCCGATGCCGTGCCCCGTGACTTCGACCTGGCCACCATGCCCGCGCGCTTCGCCGAACTCGGCGACGTGCACGCGGACATGGACGCCCACGCCTTCTCGCTCGAAGCCCTGCTCGAACTCGCCGACCGGGACGAGCACGACCACGGACTCGGGGACCTGCCGTACCCGCCGGAGTACCCGAAGATGCCGGGCGAGCCGAAGCGGGTACAGCCGAGCCGCGCGAAGCGCGAGGGCCCCGCAACTCCGTGAGTTGCGGGGCCCCTTGGCGCCTATCACTCGGTTACAACTCCAAGAAGCTGCCTACAACTCCTTGATCCGGACGTCCCGGTAGGAGACCACGTCCGTCGTGCCGTGCACCTGCAGTCCGACATAACCGGAGGCGAACCGCCGCCCGTCCGTGCCCGGGTCGTCCGAGCGCGGCGGGGTGAAGTCCTGGCCGCCGGTGTTGTCGAACTCGTTGATCAGCACGCCGTTGCGGTACACCGAGTAGTGCTGGTCGACCACGCGGATCTCGTAGTCGTTCCAGGTGCCCTTCTGGGTGACACCCGCACCGGCCAGACCCACCCGGTCGAAGCCGTAGACCGAACCGGTCTTGTACATGTCGCCGCTGGGACTGTCGAACACCTGCACCTCGTGCCCGTACTTGATGGCGACCCACTCCGGCCGCGACTCCTCCGGGTGGTCGTGGACCCCCGGGAAGCGCACGAACACACCGGAGTTGGCGTTCCCCGTGCCCGGCGCGTCGTCCCGCCACTGGAGCTTCAGCGAGAAGTCGCCGTACTTGCGCTCGGGGAACCACAGCATGCCGAGCCCGGCCTTCGTCGTCCCCGACGTGATGGACCCGTCGCCGTTCGGCGCGAACGAACCACCGCCCACCTGCTGCCACTTGGCGAAGGACGCCTCGGTTCCGTCGAGGATCGTCCGGTAGCCCTCGGTCTGGCCGGGCTTCCCGATGCCGGACTGCTTGGCCGCCTTGGTGATCAGGTTGAACTCGCGCTGGTCGATGACGCCTTCCTTGAGGAGCTTGTCCAGGACGGTCTTCACGTGCTTGAGGAACAGCGCGTGGGACGTCCACTCCTTCTCGTCCTCGATCAACTCGTTGACGCGGCACCGGCTGTTGGTGATCCGGTTCGGCACACCCGAGTCGACCGTGCCGACGATGACCGTCAACCGCTCGTCGTACTCGGCGCAGTTGGGTGCCGGCACCCCGCCGCCGGACGCGACAGTGAAGCTCACGGTCCGCGCCGCGGAGGTGTTGCCTTCCTTGTCGCTCGCCCGGTACGCCACCGTGTGCGCGCCCACGCGGTCGACCACGACGGGAGCCGTGTACGCCAGGTACGGGCCGCCGTCCAGCGAGTACTCGATCGCGGCGACCCCCGAACCGCCCTCGTCGGTGGCGGTCACCGTGACCCTGGCGGTGTTGATGTAGGCCCCGGAGGAGTTCTTGCTGCCCTCGACGTTCACCCCCGTCACCGGCGGAGTCTTGTCCTCCACCGGCGGAGCCACGACGGTGAACTCGACGGACTTCTCCGCGGCGGCGTTGCCCGCCTTGTCCGTGGCCCGGTACCGCACCTTGTGCGTGCCCACTTCGTGGACCATCACCGGAGCCGTGTAGGGCTGCCAGGCACCGGCGTCACCGAGCGCGTACTCGATGGTGTTGACGCCGGACCCGGTGTCCGAGGCGGACACGGTGACGGTCGCCATGGAGAGGTACTGCCCTTGGGGATTCTGTTCGCCGCTCACGGTGGCCGACGTGTCCGGAGGGGTCTCGTCGTCCGTCGACGGCGGCACCACCGTGAACTCCGCCGTCTTCTCGGCGGCCATGTTCCCGGCCTTGTCGACCGCTCGGTAGCGGACCTTGTGGGCGCCCACCTGATCGACCACCACCGGCGTGGTGTACGGCTGCCAGGCACCCGCGTCGCCGATCGCGTACTCGATCCGGTCCACGCCCGAACCCGCGTCGGTCGCGCTCAGGGCCACGGTCGCCGAACCGACGTACGCGCCGTCCGCGTTCTGCGAACCGGTCACGGTCGCCGCCGTCTCGGGTGCCGTGCTGTCCTCGCCGGTGCCCTCGGTGACCACGAGGATGCCCTGCATCTGACCGTGGCCGGGGATGGTGCAGTAGTAGCGGTACCGGCCGGGGGTGAGCGTGACCTCGGCGGTGTACTTGCCGCCCTGGTCGTCGTTCGGGTTGGCCAGGATGTTGAGCTGGACGTCGTTGTTGTACTCCGGGTCGGAGACGTCGAACGTCAACGTGTGCGGCATACCGGTGGTGTTGCCGGTCGCCACGCTGTTCTCGAAGACGATCGTCGTCGCGCCCGCGACCGCCGTGGCGGGCGCGGAGGTGTACTTGTCGATGTCGTTGCCGGCTGTCCACGTCAGTGTCTGCGCGGCGGCGGCAGCGGTACCCGCACCGTTGGCCGGTGCGTTGTCGGTCTGCCCGAACGCCGACGCCGACGTCAGCCCGAGCACCATCAGCAGCGACGCCAGCAGAGCCGTCCACAGAAGTGAGGCTCTTGCGGTTCTTCGCCTTCGTACAGCCGTCAGATTCGTCACTGCGCCTCCCTGGCCAGCTGATCGGCGGCAGGCGTGGGGCCGCCGCCCTTGTACGTCACCTGCCACAGCGCGGACTTGGAGTCCGACGTGAAGAAGCCGCGTCCGTAGTCGAGGACGTACAGCGTGCCGTCGGGGCCGAACTTCCAGTCCATGAGGTTCTTGATGCCGTCGTTGCCGATGGGAATGATCTTCTTCAGGGACTCGGCGTGCACCGGAATTCCACCCTGCCCGGCCGTCTTGGGGTCGAGCAGCACGGCGTGCCGCGGCTGGTCGGCGTCGTAGAAGTCGCCGACGAACCACTTGCCGTCCCAGTACGAGGGCCACTTGGCGGCACTCGCGGACGCGGCGTCGTACCGGTAGACCGGCCCGTTCATGGCCGCCTGCCCGCCGCCCTTCAGCCACGGCAGCAGGAAGGTCTGCTCCTCCGCCTTGTACGAGGGGATGCCGTTGGCGTCACGCGGGAAGTCCGGGCCACCGCCCTGGGGCGAGTACCAGATGGTGTTCGAGGTGACGGGCGGGAGGTTGACGAGGCCGTTGTTGTTGGGCGACTCGTTCTTCGGGGCGTCGCAGTCGTACCAGCCTAGCGGCTGCGTCGGATCGGGCAGGTTGCGGTCCCGGTAGGGCTGCTTGTTGCCCATGCAGAACGGCCAGCCGTGGTTGCCCGGCTTGGTGATCGCGGCGAACGTGTCGTACTTCGCCGGGCCCCAGGTCGTCGACGGCGCCGAGGCGTCCGGCCCGACCCAGCCCGCGAAGAGGGTGTCGGTCTTCTTGTCGACGGAGATGCGGGCCGGGTTCCTGACCCCCATCACATAGATCTCACCGCGCGTCTTGCCGCCGCCCTCGGCGGTCTCCTTGCCGGTGAAGAGGTTTCCGTCGGGCAGGGTGTACGTGCCGTCGGACTCCGGATGGATGCGCAGGATCTTGCCGTTGAGGTTGTTGGTGTTGCCTGAGGTGCGGCGGGCGTCCGCGAAGGAGACGCCCTTGTAGTTCGGCTGCGGGTTGTTGCCCGAGTAACCGCCGCTGAAGCCACTGGAGTTGTTGTCACCCGTGGCGATGTAGAGGTTGCCCTTGGAGTCCCAGGCCATGCCGCCGCCCGAGTGGCAGCAGCTGTGGATCTGCACCGGCCACTTCAGCAGGACCTTCTCGCTGTTCAGGTCCAGTTTGTTCGTGGCGGAGTCGAGCGTGAAGCGGGAGACGTAGCGCTCGGCCATCCGCGTGTCGCGGTTGATCCGCGAGTGGGGCGTGTAGTGCAGGTACACCCAGCCGTTCTGCTCGAACCGCGGGTCCAGCTCGATGCCGAGCAGCCCCTCTTCGACCTTGATCAGCTCGTCGCCGCCGCCCTTGTTGCCGAAGACGGTGAGCGCGCCGGCCAGGGTGACCTTCTTGGTCTTCGGGTCGTAGACGTGGATCTCGCCCTTGCCCTTGCCGATGTCCGGGTTGTTCCAGTCCGTGACGACGGGCGCCGAGGAGTCGGCGCCGCCGCGGCCGATGTAGAGCACGCGTCCGTCGGGCGCGTTGACCAGGCCGTGCGGCTCGCCGATCTGGTCGTTCTGGCCCGGCTGGTTGGGCTGGGTCAGGCGCTCCGCCTTGTAGTTGGCGTTGATCGTGGCCTTGCAGTCGGCCTGTGCGATGCGGGTCGTCCACATCAGCGCCCCGCGCAGATGGGCGCGGAAGTCCGCCTCGTCGTACGAGGAGACCGTGCCGCCCATGCCGGTGTAGAAGGAGCGGCCGCCGTCGTAGTCACGGCACCAGGACACCGGGTGGTCCGCGCCGTTCTTGCTGTCGCCCGGCTGGTACGTCGACTCGCGGACGCGCGCCACGGTGTGCACGTCGCCCGAGGGGTTCTTGGTCCAGTTCAGCCACTGGTCGGGGCGCTTCCACTGGAGCGGCAGGTCCTTCGTCGCCGGGTGTTGCCGGTCGCCGACCTCAACGGTCGCCCGCTGTACGGCTGTTGGGCTGGAAGCGGCCGGACGGGCGCCGACCAGCCCCGTGAACCAGTCCGAGTACGGCTCGGCGCGGGCCGCGTCATGGACGCCGAGGAAACCGCCGCCCGCCTCCATGTACGCCTCCAGACCCGCCTCCTGCTCGGGTTCGAGGACGTCGCCGCCGCCCGTCAGGAAGACGACGGCGTTGAAGCGGCCGAGCCTCGTCTCGTCGGTGAAGACCGAGGCGTCGTCCGTGGCCACGACCTTGAAGCGCTGCGCCGCCGGGCCCGACAGGCCGATCTTCTCGATCGCCTCGATACCGGCGTTGACGACGGGCGACTCCTCGCCGCCCGCCGCGGAACCATGGAAGATCAGCACACGTACGTTGGCGCCGCCGGGAGGCGACTTGATCGACATCGTTGTCAGCGGTGGTTCGGGCGCCGGGCGCGCGCTCGCGGGTGGGCTCGAAAGCACCCCGGTGATGATGGCTCCGGCGGCCAGTGAGGCCGCCCAGCCTCTACGTCTTGCTCTGCTCAACCCTCGTACGGTCAAAGGCTTTTGGTGCGGTGTGAGCCGCATGTGGTCACCCACTCCTCGTCGGTCACAGCAACAGCGCCATGGAAGCTAGACCTTTTCGCGCAGCTCGCCAATAGCTATGACCGGAATGACGCGAACTTTGTCCTGAGTGTGGATAAACGGCGGCGGCGCCGCTACGGTCTCACAGGTTCATCTGCGTCATTTCCGTACCAGGGTGGGGAGTTCGGCATGGGAACCGGCATGGGTACCGGCATGGACAGACGTGGCTTCAACCGGCGGATGCTCTTGGGTGGGACGGCCGTGGTCGCCGGCGCGACATCGTTGTCCTCGGCATCGGCGGCGGTGAGCGCCGACACCCCGCCCAAGACCGCACCGGCCGGGGGAGAGGTCCGGCGCATCAAGCTGTACGCCGAGAAGCTCCCCGACGGCCAGATGGGCTACGGCCTGGAGAAGGGCAAGGCCTCGATCCCCGGCCCGCTCATCGAACTCAACGAGGGCGACACGGTGCACATCGAGTTCGAGAACACGATGGACGTGGCGGTGAGCCTGCACGTCCACGGCCTGGACTACGAGACCTCCAGCGACGGCACGAAGCTGAGCAAGAGCGATGTCGAGCCGGGCGGGACGCGCACGTACACCTGGCGCACCCACGCGCCCGGCCGCCGCAAGGACGGCACCTGGCGGGCGGGCAGCGCGGGCTACTGGCATTACCACGACCACGTCGTCGGCACCGAGCACGGCACGGGCGGGCTCCGCAAGGGGCTGTACGGGCCGGTGATCGTCCGCCGCAAGGGCGACATCCTCCCGGACAAGACGTACACGATCGTCTTCAACGACATGATGATCAACAACAAGCCCGGTCACCAGAGCCCGAACTTCGAGGCCACGGTGGGTGATCGCGTCGAGATCGTGATGATCACGCACGGCGAGTACTACCACACGTTCCACATGCACGGTCACCGCTGGGCGGACAACCGCACGGGGTTGCTGACCGGGCCCGACGACCCCAGCCAGGTCATCGACAACAAGATCGTGGGACCGGCGGACTCGTTCGGCTTCCAGGTGATCGCGGGGGAGGGGGTCGGGGCGGGCGCGTGGATGTACCACTGTCATGTCCAGAGCCACTCGGACATGGGGATGGCGGGGCTGTTCCTGGTGAAGAAGACGGACGGGACGATTCCGGGGTACGAGCCGCGCGAGTCGTCGCACGGGCATTGAGCTCTGCGTATCGCTCCGCGGGCTGGGCCGGTTTTGGCTGCGGGTTCGTTGTGGCTGGGCGCGCAGTTCCCCGCGCCCCTTGCGGGGCGCCGGAATCTGCTGCGGGCAGGAGGAATCCGCTGCCACGTGCCTGTGACCAGTGCGAAATCTGTTGCTGTGGCAATCCAGTGGTGAGGTCCGGTAGCCCGGACCCGGCTCGACCGTGTCGGCGGGGCTGGGTCGGGGAGCGCTCTCAGGAAGGGGTCGAACGGCGGCTATCCTGATCGGCAACCGCCGCCCTTAGGAGCCCCGAGGTGACCGACCAGACGACAGAGCCACGCCCCACGCTGGAGGCGGTGGCCGCCCGGGCCGGCGTCTCCCGGGCCACCGTGTCGCGTGTCGTCAACGGCGGTGACGGTGTGCGAGAACCCCTGGTCGAACGCGTCAGGCAGGCCGTGGAGGAACTCGGCTACGTGCCCAACCAGGCCGCGCGGAGTCTCGTCACCCGACGGCACGACGCGGTGGCCGTGGTGATCGCGGAGCCGGAGACCAGGGTTTTCGCGGACCCCTTCTTCGCGCTTCAGCTCAGGGGGATCAGTAAAGAGTTGACCGCGCACGACTCGCAGCTCGTGCTGCTGCTGACGGAAGGGCGCGACGACCACGCCCGTGTCGGCCGGTACCTCGCCGGCGGTCACGTCGACGGCGCGCTCGTCTTCTCGCTGCACCTCGACGACCCGCTGCCCGGGCTCATCCACGGTGTGCCGACCGTGTACGGCGGGCGGCCCGGTTGGAGTGACGGTACGCGCGGCGCGGTCTACGTCGACAGTGACAACCGGGGTGGCGCCCGCGAGGCCGTACGCCATCTGGTCGGGCTCGGCCGTCGTCGTGTCGCCCACATCACCGGCGCCCTGGACCAGACCTCGGCGGTCGACCGGCTCGACGGGTTCCGGGACGTCATGGTGGACGCCGATCCGAAGCTGATCGCGGAGGGCGACTTCACCCCGGCGGGCGGTGAGCGTGCGATGCGGGAGCTTCTCGGCCGCTGTCCGGACCTGGACGCG
Source organism: Streptomyces sp. NPDC050704 (assembly GCF_040654355.1). Lineage (NCBI taxonomy): Bacteria > Bacillati > Actinomycetota > Actinomycetes > Kitasatosporales > Streptomycetaceae > Streptomyces > Streptomyces sp. NPDC050704. The sequence continues at coordinate 25,554 of NZ_JBFAHW010000141.1, forward strand.
GTGTTCGCGGCCAACGACCTCACGGCCGCGGGGGCGCTGCGCGTGCTGCGTGAGCGGGGGCGGCGGGTGCCCGAGGATGTCGCCGTGATCGGGTTCGACGACATGCTTCCGGTCACCGAGCAGACCGACCCGCCTCTCACGACGGTCCGGCAGGACATCGAGGAGATGGGTCGGCTGATGGCACGGTTGCTGTTGCGCGGCCTTGACCGGACGGTTTCGGCGGGGGCCTCCGGCGGTTTGGTGGGGGCGCCGTCCAGTGTTGTCCTGCCGACGACGCTGGTGAGGCGGGCCTCGGCGTAGCGCTCCACGGGTTTGGCCGTTTTTGTCTGCGGGCTTGTTGTGGCCGGGCGCGCAGTTCCCCGCGCCCCTCAAGGGCAGGGGCTACCGCCCCCAAAGACGAAAGACAGGGGCGCAGCCCCGTCTTTCAGGGGCGCGGGGAACTGCGCG
>NZ_JBFAHW010000142.1:0-25971 GCF_040654355.1 Streptomyces sp. NPDC050704
TCCTGCTACTCGCTTGTGTCGCTGGTGGCTGGTGGCTGGACCACCCCGCGCCCGGTTGGGGCGCGGGCTGTGACATTGTGCGGCTCCGCCGCGGGGCGCGCCCAGCCCCCACAAACCCGCACTTACACACAGGGCCTCAGCAAACCCGGCCCAACCCGCGGAGCGACCCGTGCCCACTTTCGGGTACCGATCGTTGGACTCTTCGGGCGCGTCATCCCAAACGCGTACAGGCTGGAAGCCCCCGCTGAAAACCCCGCCGCGCGCCCCCGGAGGACGTCCATGAGCCCGCTCGCCTCAGGCCCCCAAGGACCGGACACCCTGCGGCCGCTGCTCACCATCGTGCTCGACGCTCTCCGGGACGGCACCGCCGCACGCGGCGGACCACTCCCCGCCGGCGGCCCCGAAGCGGTCGCCGCCCGCATGCGCGCCGCCGCCGGCGACATCCTCCCCGAACACGGCGACGAAGACGCCCTGCGCAACCTCGTCCACGCCTTCGCGGCGGGCGCCGCCGATCCCGCCGACCCCCTGTGCACCGCCCACCTCCACTGCCCGCCCCTCGCCGTCGCCACCGCCGCCGACCTCGCCGCCTCCGCCCTCAACCCGTCCCTCGACTCCTGGGACCAGGCACCGGCCGCCTCAGAACTCGAAACACTCGTCACGGCCGCCCTCGCCGCAGAGGTCTACGCGGACACCGGCCGACCACACACGAACCGGACCCCGGCACAAGGCGACGCCCTCGTCACCACCGGCGGCACCGAATCCAACCAGCTCGCCCTCCTCCTCGCCCGCGAACTCCACGGCCGGGTCCAACTCGTCTGCGCGGCCGACGCGCACCACTCCCTCCGCCGCGCCACCTGGCTCCTCGGCCTCCCCGAACCCGTCACCGTGCCCGCCCCCACCGGCACCATGGACCCCACCGCCCTCGACGAAACCCTCACCCGACTACCCGGCCCACACAGCTCACTCCTGGTAGCCGCTACCGCAGGCACCACCGACGCCGGACTCATCGACCCACTCCCCGCCATCGCCGACCTCTGCGACACCCACGGCGCCCGCCTCCACATCGACGCCGCCTACGGCGGAGGCCTCCTCTTCAGCACCCACCACCGCCCCAAACTCGACGGCCTCGCCCGCGCCCACACCGTCACCCTCGACCTGCACAAACTCGGCTGGCAGCCCATCGCCGCAGGCCTCCTCGCCGTACAGGACAAACACGACCTCGCAGCCCTCGCCCACCGCGCCGACTACCTCAACGCCGACGACGACACCGAAGCCGGCCTCCCCGACCTCCTCGGCCGCTCCCTGCGCACCACCCGACGCCCCGACACCCTCAAGATCGCCGTCACCCTCAAAACCCTCGGCCGCACCGGACTCGGCGCACTCGTCGACCAAGTCTGCTCCCACGCAACCGAGTTCGCCGAGCTCATCCACGAGCACCCCCGCTTCGAGCTTTACGCCCCACCCATCATCAGCACCGTCCTCTTCCGGCCCACGAACGCCACCGACACCGCCGTGGCCGCCGTACGCCGAACACTCCTCACCCAAGGCCGCGCCGTCCTCGGCCGCGCCCGCCTCGACAACCGCCTCTGGCTCAAAGCCACCCTGCTCAACCCGCACACCGGACCCGGCGACCTCGCCGCGCTCCTGAAACTGGTGGAAGGACACACCCCCCGATGAGTTCGCAGCCACCCCCCACGCCCGCCACACCGCCCCACCACCAGCCCGAAGCACCCCGCGACCTCGTCGGCATCGGCATCGGCCCCTTCAACCTCTCCCTCGCCGCCCTCGCCCACCCCCTCACTGAACTCGACACCGTCTTCTACGAACAGGCCCCCGCCTTCGACTGGCACCCAGGACTCCTCATCGAAGGCGCCACCCTCCAAGTCCCGTTCCTCGCCGACCTCGTCACCCTCGCCGACCCCGCCAGCCCCTGGTCCTTCCTCAACTACCTCAAAGCCCGCGACCGCCTCTTCCCCTTCTACTTCGCCGAGCGCTTCCACATCCACCGCGCCGAATACGCCGCCTACTGCCGCTGGGCCAGCGAAAACATCCCCGGACTCCACTTCGGCCACCAGGTCGACGCCGTCCGCTGGAACCCCGAACGCGACCTCTTCGAAGTCGACTTCACCCAACTCGACACCGACGGCGAAGCCGAAGCCCTCGGCCGCACCTACACCAAGAACATCGTCCTCGGCATCGGCACCACCCCCTACATCCCCGAACCCCTCCGCCCCCTCGTCGAAGCCCCCGGCGTGCCCGTCATCCACGCCGCCGACTACCTCGAACACCGCGAAAAGTTCCTCACCGCCGACCACATCACCGTCATCGGCTCAGGACAGTCCGGCGCCGAAGTCTTCCTCGACCTCCTCAGACACCGCCCCGCAGGACACGAAAAAATCCACTGGCTCGCCCGCACCGAAGCCTTCGCACCCATGGAGTACTCGAAACTCGGACTCGAACACTTCACCCCCGACTACACCCGCTACTTCCACGCCCTGCCCGAACCCGTACGCGACCGGCTCGTCCCCGCCCAATGGCAACTCCACAAAGGCATCGACGCCGACACCATCGCCGCCATCCACGACGAGCTCTACCGCCGCACCCTCCACGGCGGCTGGCCCGACACCGTCCTCACCCCCGGAGTCCACGTACGCACCGCAGGCCGCGTCGCCACCACCAAAGTCGAACTCCACCTCGAACACATCCAGCAAGGCAGCCGCTCCCGCATCACCACAGACGCCGTCATCCTCGCCACCGGCTACCGCGAACGCCCCCTCGGCCAACTCCTCGCCGGACTCGACCCCTACATGCGCCGCGACGCCTCCGAACGCCCCAGAATCGACGATCAGTACCGACTCGTCCTCGACCCCTCCGTCACCGGAGCCGTCCACGTCCAGAACGCCGAACGACACACCCACGGCATCGGCACCCCCGACCTCGGCCTCGCAGCCTGGCGCAGCGCCACCATCCTCAACACCCTCACCGGGAAAAACCCCTACCCACTGCCCAGCCGAACCGCCTTCACCACCTTCGGCCTCGACCAGCCGCCACCCCACATCCCCAACGCCAGACAACGACAGGCCCAGGTCCTCACCCCCCTCGTGGAGAGCTGAGCACCCAGGCCTGCCGAGTAATCGTTGGACCTACGCGAACACGGGCACCCCGTCACGCGTCAGCTTCCAGTCCACCGAAGCGAACTCCTTCGGATCCAGCACACCCTTCTCCGTCGCCCACTCCGCGATCCGCGTACGGATCTCCGTCGACTCCGCCCACAACTCCTGCGCGGACGCCACATGCGGGAACGCACCGCCGCCATTGGCCCGGTAGTTGTTCACCGCGAGCACGAACCGCTGGGCGTCGTCCAGCGCCGCACCGTTGTACGAGAGGTTCTTGATCCGCGAACCCGCCGCCTGCGCGATGTCGATGTCGTACGTCAGCCCCGACACGTAGTCGTAGTTGTAGTCGGGGCGGTTACCCGCATTCGTCAGCTTCGCCGGATCGACCGCCGCACCCGCCGCCGTCTGCACGAAATACTCCGCCGAATACTCCAGATACGCCCGCAACTGCGCACCCGTCATCAACTTCGCCACCAACGTGTTGTCGAACACATACAGACCCGACAGATCCCGGATCGTCACATCCCCCGCCGGAATCTCCGACGTCCGCGAGAACGGCGACGCCTGCGCGATCACCGGCAACGACGCATACTCCGTCCCCACCAGCGCCGCCCTGACCACATCCTCCTGAACCCTCGTGATCAGGTCGATGATCGGAGCGTCCTTGTACCGCGCCTCCACCGTCGTCAACGTCTCCGTCGCCGTACCCACCACCTGGTTCACGTACGCCACGACCACGTCGTGCTCGTCCTTCAGCAACTTGGTGATCTTCGGGTCATCGGCGACCGCATTCGAGTTGAGTACCGACGCCGCCACCGACTCGACCGACCACCGGCCCTTCTCGAAAACCAACTCGAAGTCGAACAACGACAACCGCTCCGCATAAGCCAACGGCTCCGACAACACGACCGTCTTCCCGGACTTCTCGTTCGTCACCTTCAGCTCGGGAATCTCCACATGCGCATGCCCGACCAGAATCGCGTCGATACCCGGCACCTGCTGCGCCACCAACCCCGCCGAATTCTCCACATACGGCAACTGATCACCGTACGAAGAAGTCCCCGACGAACCACTGTGCGCCGACACCACCACCACGTCCGCACCCATAGACCGCAGCTTCGGCACCCACTTCGCCGCCTGCTCCTCCAGACCCGGGAACGTCAGCTTGCCCTGCACATAAGCCTTGTCCCAGATCGCGATACCCGGATTGGTGAGACCCAGCACGGCCACCTTCACCGGCGGGGCGCCCGGCACATGGAACTTCTTCATGAAGTACGGAGGAAACGCCGGCTTCAACGTCTTCGCATCCAGCGCATTCGCACCCAGCAGCGGGAAATCACACTGCTCCTCGAACTTCCGCAGCGTCTCGATGCCGTAGTTGAACTCGTGATTGCCCAGCGCCACAGCGTCATACCCGATCGCGTTCATCGCCTGCGCCATCGGATGCACCGGACCACCCTCGGCGGTGATCGGGTCCACCTTCGCGTAGTAGTACGTCAGCGGCGTGCCCTGGATCGTGTCACCGGCGTCGATGAGGAGCGTGTTACAGCGCCCCCGCTCCTTGCGGAGCTTGCTCACCAGCGTCGAGATCCGCGCCAGCCCCTGCGCATTGCCCGCCGCGTCCTTGTACTCCGCATCCTTGAAGTAGTCCCAGTTGAAGACATGACCATGCAGATCGGTCGTCCCCATCACCGTCAGCGAATACCGCTTGGCCTTCCTGCCGGCCTTCACCACCGCAGCCTCCGCCGCCTGAGCACTCGGCGCCGCTGCCGCACCGGCCAGCGCGACCCCGGCACCGGTCACAGCGGACTTCTTCAGAAACTTCCGGCGGTTCAGCGGCATGTCTGGTCACTCCTAGGGGAAAGGTCAACAACACGCGAAGATGACGCGCGTAGATTCTGACCCGGGCATGACGCACGACAACAGCCCCCACAGGTTTCGATCTGGTGACCAGCGGGTCCCGCAAACAGGTCACCGGTGACAGAGTGGGACGTATGGCCTCCCCAGCAGAGGAACACCCACCCGCAGTCCCCTACGGCACACCCAACGCCCCACGCATCGCCGTCCGCGGCGAAGCCCACCTCGAAGTCGACGCCGAAATCGCCCGCATCGGCATCACCGTCAGCGCCCGCGGCACCGACCGCCGAGACGCCCTCACCGACCTGACCCGCCGCAACGCCACCGCCTTAGACCTCGTCAAGACATACGGCGACGCAGTCGAAAAACTCGAAACAGGCGCCTTCTCCATCACCCCCCAACTCACCAAACGCGGCCGCGGCGAACGCATCCGCGCCTACCACGGCCGCGTCCACATCACCGCCGAACTCACCGACTTCACAGCACTCGGCGAACTCACCACCCGACTCGCAGACCTCGACCTCACCCACGTCGACGGACCCTGGTGGGCCCTGCGCCCCGACTCACCCGCCCACCGCCAAGCCCGCCAACAAGCAGTACACGAAGCAGTCCAACGAGCCCGCGAATACGCCGAAGCCCTCGGCACCACCCTCGCCGCCCTCGTCGAACTCGCCGACATCGGTGCCGAGAACGCCCAGCCCTACGGCAACGCCCACCCCGGCGCCGCCATGATGCGCACCATGGCCTTCGAGGAGCAGGACGGCGCCACCGGCGAAGCCCCGCCCCTCGACCTCGAACCCCAACGACAACACGTATACGCCCAGGTCAACGCCCGATTCACGATGGCGCCGCCGGAGCTCTAAAACAAATCCCCGTGCTCATCGGAGCACCCGGGCGCACAATTCAACACTTGTCAATAAGCTTTCACTCAAAGGTTGTTGAGTAGTCATGCACAACCAATTACCTACCCACCGGTAAGGCCTACGCTCGAAACATGCGCCGAGCAAAAATCGTCTGCACACTGGGCCCCGCCACCCACACGTACGACCAGATCAAAGCCCTGGTCGACGCCGGAATGGACGTAGCCCGCTTCAACCTCAGCCACGGCAGCCATGCCGACCACGAGGAGCGCTACCAACACGTACGAAAGGCCTCCGACGAAACCGGCCACAGCGTCGGAATCCTCGCCGACCTTCAAGGCCCGAAGATCCGACTCGGCCGCTTCACCGAAGGCCCCGTACTCCTTGAACGCGGAGACACCTTCACCATCACCGTCGAACCAGGCACCCAAGGCGACCGCCACGCCTGCGGCACCACCTACGACGGACTCGCCACCGACGTCACCCCCGGCGAACGCATCCTCGTCGACGACGGCAAAGTCACCCTCGAAGTCACCTCAGTCGACGGACCCCGCGTCCACACCACCGTCGTCGAAGGCGGCATGGTCTCCGACAACAAAGGCCTCAACCTCCCCGGCGTCGCCGTCTCCGTCCCCGCCCTCTCCGACAAGGACGAAGCAGACCTCCGCTGGGCCCTGCGCACCGGATGCGACGTCATCGCCCTCTCCTTCGTCCGCAGCGGACGCGACATCGACGACGTCCACCGCATCATGAAGGAGGAGGGTCGCTACCTCCCCGTCATCGCCAAGGTCGAAAAGCCGCAAGCCGTCGACAACATCGACGACATCGTCGCCGCCTTCGACGGCATCATGGTCGCCCGAGGCGACCTCGGCGTGGAAATGCCGCTGGAACAGGTCCCGATCGTCCAGAAGCGCACCATCAAACTCGCCAAGCGCAACGCCAAGCCCGTCATCGTCGCCACGCAGATGCTCGACTCGATGATCGACAACTCCCGCCCCACGAGGGCGGAGGCGAGCGATGTGGCGAACGCGGTGATTGACGGCACGGACGCGGTGATGCTGTCCGGCGAGACGAGCGTCGGCAAGTACCCCATCGAAACGGTCAAGACGATGGCCCGCATCGTCGAAGCGGCCGAGGAGGACATCCTCGCGAAGGGGCTCCCGCCACTGACCGACCGCAACAAGCCCCGCACGCAGGGCGGTGCGGTCGCCCGAGCGGCGGCCGAGATGGGCGACTTCCTGGGCGCCAAGTTCCTGGTCGCCTTCACGCAGTCGGGAGACACGGTCCGCCGTCTGTCGCGGTATAGGTCGCCGATCCCTCTGCTGGCCTTCACCCCGGACCCGGCAACCCGCTCGCAACTGAACCTCACCTGGGGCGTGGAGACCTTCCTCGGCCCTCGCGTCGACTCCACCGACGCGATGGTTGACCAGGTCGACGAGCTCCTCTTGAAGTACGGCCGCTGCCAGAAGGGCGACATCGTCGTCATCACGGCCGGCTCGCCGCCCGGGGTCTCCGGCTCTACGAACCTGGTACGGGTCCATCACATCGGCGAGGACGACGCGCCCAAGTAGGGGCGGGGAGTTAGTACTTGGGGCCCACGTGGGTGTCCATCAAGGCGACGGAGGCCTTCTTGGCGACGGAGATGTTGTACGCGTTGCCGTGGCGGGTGCAGTGGGTCCAGCCGATGCCTAGCTTGTCGAGGGTGTCGGTGTAGAGCTGACGGATGTCGTCGGAGACGTTGGTGAAGAAGTACCGGGGGTATTCGTAGCGCTTGCGTTCACCGGCGACGAGGCGGGTGGTCCAGTTGGTGATGCGGCACCCGTCGGAGTGGATGAGCCCCCGGATGAACTCCCACGGGTGGGCATCGATGATTTTCTGCTGCCAGGATTCGAGGGCGATTCGGCGATCGTGCTTCTTGCCGGGCCCGTGCTGCGGGAACAGGCAGTGCAGGTGCTTCGAGTAGACCTTCACGTTGCGGCAGCCCGTCCTGCGGACGCGGCAGACGGAGTTGTCGGGGAAGACCGCGCGCATGGCTTGCTCGCAGTCGTCCATGAGTCCGGGCCAGGATTCGGCACACGTAATCATGAGGTTGGGCACCCGGTGCGCTGAGTAGTGGCTGATGTGGCCGTCTCCCAGATAGAGGCCAAGGAGATAGCTGTACGCCGCTTCGTCGAGCTCTCGTCCGTCGCACCGGGGGCATCTTGGGTCGTGCTTCCCTGGACACTCGCCACGTTTCGCGCGGTCCATGTGCTTCCAGTAGCTGACCGTTCCGGACGGGACATTGAATCGCCGGGCCACGTCCGCGTTCCTTGCGCCACCGCGCAGGAGTGTGAGCGCCTTCTGTCGCACCTCAGTGCCATGGAAGTTCATGCGGCCACTCTGTGTTACTGATCGCGACCGTGTGCAGCAAAAAGCGGATGTTCACGAGAACGTGAGCATCCGTTTAGAGGTGCCGGGTACGGGATTCGAACCCGTATGTCCTTTCGGACAGATGTGTTTGAGACATCCGCGTAAGCCGATTCCGCCAACCCGGCTGGGCACTCCGAGAGTGTACCGGGTCACCGTACTCAGCTGCAGCTAGGTAGGCTCTGGAACAGCAGCACTGCCCGGCCCGTAACGAGGAGCCCCCGTGACCGCCCCCGAGTCGCCCCAGCCCGTAGACGCGCCCGACGACGACAAGTCGCACGTGCCTCCGCTGACGACCCGTGTCGTCATCGCCGAGGACGAGGCGTTGATCCGTCTCGATCTCAAGGAGATGCTCGAAGAGGAGGGGTACTCCGTCGTAGGTGAGGCGGGAGACGGTGAGGAAGCCGTCGAGCTCGCCCGGGAGCATCGCCCGGATCTGGTCATCCTCGATGTGAAGATGCCGAAGATGGACGGGATCTCGGCGGCGGAGAAGATCGCCGCGGAGTCGATCGCGCCGGTTCTGATGCTGACCGCCTTCTCGCAGCGCGACTTGGTCGAGCGGGCGAGGGACGCCGGTGCGATGGCGTATCTGGTGAAGCCGTTCAGTAAGAGTGATGTGGTTCCGGCGATCGAGATGGCCGTGTCCCGGTTCACGGAGTTGAAGGCGCTGGAGAAGGAGATCGAGGATCTCACGCAGCGTCTGGAGACCCGGAAGCTGGTGGACCGTGCGAAGTCGGTGTTGCAGACGGAGTACGGCCTGTCGGAGCCGGCCGCGTTCCGGTGGATTCAGAAGACGTCGATGGACCGGCGTATGTCGATGCAGCAGGTGGCCGAGGCGGTCATTCTGGACGCCGAGGAGAAGAAGGCCGCGAAGGACTGAGTAGCGGCGACGAGAGTACGTACGTACACGTAACGGCTGAGGCCCGCATCCCCGTGACAGGGGGTGCGGGCCTCAGCCGTATACGGACGGGCGGGGCCGGTAGCCGGTGGCTAGTCCTCGCCGAGGTACGCCTTGCGTACCGACTCGTCGTGCAGGAGGTCCTGGCCCGTGCCGGAGAGCACGATGTTGCCGATCTCCATGACGTGGCCGTGGTCGGCCAGGGAGAGGGCGGCCTGGGCGTTCTGTTCGACGAGGAGGATCGTCGTGCCCTGGGACTTGAGTTCGACGATGGTGGCCATGATCTTCTGCATCATGATCGGTGAGAGGCCCATGGAGGGTTCGTCGAGCATGAGGAGTTTGGGCTGGGACATGAGGGCCCGGCCCATGGCGAGCATCTGCTGTTCGCCGCCGGACAGGGTTCCGGCGGCCTGTTTCCTGCGTTCCCCGAGGATGGGGAAGAGGTCGTAGGCGCGCTGGATGTCCTTTTCGATGCCTGCTTTGTCGGTGCGGAGGAACGCGCCGAGGTGGAGGTTTTCGGCGATGGTCAGGCGGGGGAAGATGTGCCGGCCTTCGGGGGAGTGTGCGAGTCCGAGGGCGACGATCTTGTGGGCGGGGATGCCCGCCAGTGGTTTGCCGTCGAAGAGGATGGTGCCGGAGGTGGGCTTGAGCAGGCCGGAGAGGGTGCGCAGCGTGGTCGTCTTGCCGGCGCCGTTGGTGCCGATGAGGGTGACGACCTGGCCTGCTTCGACGCTGAAGGAGATGCCCTTGACGGCTTCGATCTTGCCGTAGGCGACCTTGAGGTCTTCGACCTCGAGCAGTGCGGTCACTGGGTTTCTCCTCGCGTACCGGTGGTGCTGTCCTTCGGGGCCGCGTCTGCCACGGCCCCCGCCTCCGCGGCCTCTACTTCGGCGACTTCGGCGGCTCCGGGTTCGCCTTCGAAGGGGGTGCCGAGGTAGGCGGCGATGACGCGTTCGTCGGCCTGGACTACTTCGGAGGTGCCTTCGACGAGTTTTTCGCCCTGGACGAGGACGGCGACGCGGTCGGAGAGGTTGAAGACGAAGCGCATGTCGTGCTCGATGAGGAGGACGGCGACGCCCTTGTCGCGGATGGCGAAGACGAGTTCTTCGGTCGCGCGGGTTTCCTGGGGGTTCATGCCGGCTGTGGGCTCGTCGAGGAGGAGCAGGCCGGGTTCGCTCGCCAGGGCTCGGGCGATTTCCAGCTTGCGCTGTTCGCCGTAGGGGAGGTTGCGGGCGAGGTGGTCGCGCTTGTGGGCGAGGCCGATGAACTCGAGGAGTTCCATGGAGCGTTCTTCGGAGGCCTTTTCGGCTTTTTTGAAGCCGGGTCCGCGCAGGAGGGCGGACCAGAGGCCTTCTTTGGTGCGGGTGTGGCGGCCGACGAGGACGTTTTCCAGGACGGTCATGTTGGCGAAGAGCCGGATGTTCTGGAATGTGCGGGCGATGCCTGCCTGGGTGACCAGGTGGGGTTTCGGCGGGAGGACGGTGCCCTTGTAGGAGACCTTGCCTTCGGTCGGCACGTAGAGGCCGGTGAGGCAGTTGAAGAAGGTGGTTTTGCCGGCGCCGTTGGGTCCGATGAGGCCGACGATTTCGCCGGCGTTGACGGTGAAGTCGACGGAGCGGACGGCGGTGAGGCCGCCGAAGCGCATGGTGACTTCGCGGGCTTCGAGTACTGGTGTCGTCATGTCGTTCACGCCCCCGCCTTGGTGACGGCCGGTTTGTCGGTCAACGTCGTGGTGTCCGGTACGTCGAGTTGGCCGGTCTCGTGGAATTCGAGCTGGCGGCGGCGGTTGGCGATGATGCCTTCCGGCCGGAAGCGCATGAGGAGCACGAGGGCGATGCCGAAGGCGAGCAGCGACTTGTCCTGGAGGAAGACGAGCTTCTCCGGGAGCAGGTAGAGCAGGGCTGCGCCGAGGATGGGTCCGGCGACGGTGCCCATGCCGCCGAGGACGACCGCGGCCAGGAGGAACGCGGAGTTGGGCGGCGTGGATCCGGCGAACTGGTAGGGGTTCGGGACGACGCTGTAGGTGACGTGTGCGCTGACCGTGCCTGCGAGGCCCGCGAGGGCTGCGCCGAGGGCGAAGGCGACGAGTTTGACTCGGAAGCCGTTGATGCCCATGGCGGTGGCGGCGGTCTCGTCCTCGCGGATGGCGATCCAGGAGCGGCCGATGCGGGAGTCGGAGGCGCGGGTGTAGACGAGGACGACGATGGCCATGACGAGGACCATCAGGAGGTAGTAGTTGGCGAATCGGCCGAGGGTGATGCCGAGGATGTCGTGGGAATCGCCGAAGTTGTAGCCGAAGAACTCGAGGTCCGGGATGGCGGGGATGCCGTTGGGACCGTTGGTGATGTCGGGTCCGGAGCTGCCGTCCATGTTGTTGACGGCGATGCGGAAGATTTCTCCGAAGCCGAGGGTGACGATGGCGAGGTAGTCGCCGCGCAGTCGCAGGGTGGGGGCGCCGATGAGGACGCCGAAGAGGAGTGATGCGGCGGCGCCGGCGAGGGCGGCGGCCCAGAAGGGGAACTGGACGCCGGAGAAGCGGGAGAACTCGGAGCCGGAGACGAGGGCGGCGGTGTAGGCGCCGACGCCGAGGAAGGCGACGTATCCGAGGTCGAGGAGTCCGGCGAGGCCGACGACGATGTTGAGGCCGAGGGCGACGGTCCCGAAGATCAGGATGTTGACGCCGATGTTGGCGTAGTGGTCGTCGGTCTGGGTGAAGGGGAAGATGATCGCGGCGGCGAAGCCCATGGCGAGGGTGAAGCTGCGGTTGGCGGCGACGAGCGCGGAGAAGCGGTCGATCAGGCCCGCGGTGTGCAGCGCCCAGAGGGCGAAGACCAGCGTGATGAGGTAGCCGACGAACGTCTGGCCCTCTTCGGAGGGGATGTCTATGCCGTAGGTGAAGACGGCGAGTCCGGTGAGGACGACGACGGTGATGATGAGCCGTTGGACCCAGCCGGAGAGGGGCTTTGCGGCGGGGATGCGGTCGGCTTTGGCGATGTACGCCTTGAGGGTTTCCTTGGCGGTGGCGGCGGTGTCGCGGTCCTGGGGGAGGGCGAAGGCGCCGAGTACCGGCAGGAGGGAGGCGACGGCGGCGACGTATGCGCCTGGTTCGAGGTTCGCGAGGCCGCCGAGTTCGACGGTGATGGCGATGACGGTGAACCAGGTGGTGCCGAAGGCGCCGAGGGCGGCGAGGACGACGGGGGCGTTGTTGCCGGCCGGTGTCATCGTGCGCAGGGCGGGGACGCCGTAGCCGGCGAGGGCGAAGGCGGTGAGGAGGATGGCTGCGGCGAGGGTGATCCACTGCAGTCCGCCGGGGTAGCCGTAGACGGTGAGGTCGCCGGGGAATTCGGCGGTCCAGGTCCAGGCCATGAAGGTGGAGGCGATGGTGGCGACGGCGCCGATGAGCAGGAGGGCTCGGGCGGCGGCGAGCGGCAGGGTGATGAGGCCGCGGGAGGTGGTCTTCACGGGCGTCTCGGGGGTTTTGGTGTCGGTCATGTCTCTCACGCCCTGTCCGCGACGCGTTCGCCGAGTAGGCCTTGTGGCCTGAATAGGAGGACGAGGATGAGGAGGACGAAGGCCCAGACGTTGGCCCAGACCTGGCCGCCGAGTTGTTCCATGCCGGGGATGTCGCTGATGTAGGCGGTGGCCATGGCTTCGGCGATGCCGAGGACGAGGCCGCCGAGCATGGCGCCGTAGATGTTGCCGATGCCGCCGAGGACGGCGGCGGTGAAGGCCTTGAGTCCGGCGAGGAAGCCCATGCGGTATTCGACGTGGCCGTATTTGAAGCCGTAGGCGACCGCGGCGACGGCGGCGAAGAAGCCGCCGATGGCGAAGGCGATCACGATGATGCGGTTGGTGTCGATGCCCATGAGCTGCGCGGTGTCCGGGTCCTGCGCGGTGGCCTGCATGGCGCGGCCGGTGCGGCTGGTGCGGACGAAGAAGGCGAGGGCGGCCATGCAGAGGGGGGCGGCGATGAGGAGGAAGATGTCGCCTCCCTGGATGGTGATGGAGCCGAGGTCGTAGGAGCCGTCGCCGAGGCTCGGGAAGACGCGGTTCTTGTCGGCGCCGGGGTAGAAGTTGCGGACGACCTCTTGGAGTGCGAGGGAGAGGCCGATGGCGGTGATGAGGGGCGCTAGTCGTGGTGCTCCGCGTAGGGGTCGGTAGGCGAATCTTTCCGCGCCGACGGCTACGAGGACGGCGACGATGGCGCCGCCGATGAGCATGAGGGGCAGGGCGACCCACATGGTGGTGCCGTCCGGGAGGATGTAGAAGTAGACGGTGAGGGCGCCGAAGCCTCCCATCATGAAGATCTCGCCGTGGGCGAAGTTGATGAGCTGGACGATGCCGTACACCATCGTGTAGCCGATGGCGATGAGCCCGTACATCGAGCCGAGAAGCAGCCCGTTGGCCAGCTGCTGCGGCAGGGTGTTCACCGCGTGGCCTCCATGTCGCTGGTGGTCGTGTGCACTGGTTTTAGTGCAGGGGGATGTGGGGTGTGAGAACGGGCCGCGCGGTTGGGGTCCTCCTTCCGCGCGGCCCGTGGTGCGGTGCTGTGGGGTGGGGGGTCAGCCGGCGTTGTACGTGCCGGTCTTCACAGCCTTCCACTCGCCCTTGGTGACCTGGTACACGGTGAGCTGCTTGTTGGTCGTGTCGCCGTACTCGTCGAAGGAGACCTTGCCGGTGATGCCCTCGAAGTCGGACTTGCCGACCTCTTCGACGACCGTGGAGCGGAGGTCGTTCATGTCGGAGGGCAGCTTGTCGTCGTTGGCTTCCTTGGCGGCCTTGACGGCGTTGATGATCGCGGTGGCGGCGTCGTAGGAGTAGCCGCCGTAGGTCTGGTAGTCGCCCTTGTACTTCTTGGCCTTGTACTGGTCGATGAAGGCCTTGGCGGCGGGGAGCGTCTCGACGGGGACGCCGACGGAGGTGACGAGGTCGCCTTCGGCGGCTGCGCCGGCGGTCTCGATGTAGGTGGGGGTGAACATGCCGTCGCCGCCGAAGAGCGGGATCTTGGCGCCGGCTTCCTTGAGCTGCTTGGTGATCAGCTGGGACTCGTCGTACTGGCCGCCGTAGTAGAGCAGGTCGGCCTTGGAGTTCTTGATCTTGGTGACGAGGGCGCCGAAGTCCTTGTCGCCGGTGTTGACGTGGTCGGTGCCGGCGACCTTGCCGCCGAGCTCCTTGAACTGCGCCTGGAAGATGTTCGCGAGGCCGGCGCCGTACGTCTGCTTGTCGTCGACGACGAAGACGTTCTTCTTCTTGAGGCCGTTGTAGGCGTAGTCGGCCGCGAAGCCGCCCTGGAGGGCGTCGGTGGTGGCGGTGCGGAAGTACGTCTTGTAGGGACGCTTCTTCGTGGTCTGCCAGTTCTTGCCCTGGGTGAGCTCGGGGTTGGTGTTCGAGGGGGAGATCTGGGCCATGTCGGCGGAGGCGAAGACCTGCTGCATGGTCTGGGCGACGCCGGAGTTCAGCGGGCCGACGGCGCCGACGACGGTCTTGTCGCCGACGAGGGCCGTGGCGTTCTGCTGGCCGGTGGCGGGCTGGGCCTTGTCGTCGAGGGCCTTGACCTTGAACTTCACGCCGGGTACGAGGTTTTTCTTGTTGGCGTCGTCGACGGCGATCTGGACGCCGTACTGGATGCCGAGGCCGGTGGCCGAGTTCTCGCCGGTGAGCGGGGCGTCGACGCCGATGGTCAGGGTGGTGGTGTCCGTGTCGCCGCCACTGCTGTCGTCGTCACGGGAGCCGCATGCGGTGAGGGTCAGAGCTCCGGTGGTGAGAATGGAGGTGAGAATCACCATAGAACGCTGTCGCACAATCAGTCCTTTCCGCAGGCATGGCCGCCCCTGTGGGGCACGGCGTATGCCGAGGTACCGAACTCCCGGTGGAGCGGTGACTGGGCGTGACTCTAAGCCCGGCGCGTAGGTAGGAGCATCGTCCGAGGCTGGCTTGTGACTTTCTTGTTATGACGTGTCGGACGAGGTTCTTCCGGGAAGGGGGTCTCGGATGGTTTGGCGGAATTTCCGCAACGTCCACATTTTGAGAATCCGCACTTCCGGTTGCGCGTAGGTGGGGATGGGTGTCAGGCGGTGTCACAGGCGGTTCTGAGTAGTCGGGAAAGGTCTCGGGAGTAGGCGCCGCCGAAGATGAAACTGTGGTGTTGTATTGCGCGCGCGTTACGCAGCGTTACGTCGAGGAAAGGCAGGCTCGCGTGGAGCGGCAGGCCTGAGCAGTCGGTGACCGATATGCGGACGGTGATCCGGTGTGTTGTCCCGGCGGCCACGGTGACGGGTGTGTCGGGTGTGGTGTGGGCGTGGAGTCCGGGGTAGGCGGCGCTCGTCACGTCGAGGGTGACGGGGGGTCCGCGGCGTACGGAGACCGCGAAGCGGAAGGAGCGGCTCGCGGTGCCGGGGGTCGCGGCGTCCGCAGGGCCCGCGTAGGCGAACGCGGTGACGTTGGCGGGGAAAGGTGTCGGCGGCGTGTCGTCGGGCGGCGGGGCGGGCAGTGGGGCGGGCGGGACGGGGAGCATCAGGACGGCGGTCGCGATCGCGCCGGCGGTGGCCGCGGCGAGGGCGGCTTTTCGGGTGTGGGGCGGGAGTGCGGCCCAGCGGTCGGACAGGCGTGGCGGGGTGTCGCCGATGATGTCGCCGGTCTCGTGACCTTGTTCCGTGCGGGTCCGGTTGTTCGACGGGCCGGTCGGGTCGGTGAAGTCGGCGGAGTCGGTGGGTTCGACGGGTCCGGTGCCGCTCATGGCCGGGGCCTCATGGAGAAACGGTAGGCGGGCCGGGCGGGCCCGGGAAGGTGTTGCCGCTTCCCGGGGGCGGGTGGGCCGGTCGGCCGGGGCGCCTGTTGTGCAGGCGCCCCAGGGGGTGGCTGCGGCTGTCAGCCGGCCGCGCTCACCCGCTGCTCGTCGCTGGGGTTCACGTCGCGCAGCAGGCAGGTGAGGCGGGCGCTGCATACGCGCTTGCCGTCCTCGTCGCTGATGACGATCTCGTACGTGGCGGTGGTGCGGCCGCGGTGGAGGGGGGTGGCGACGCCGGTGACGAGGCCGGAGCGGGCGCCGCGGTGGTGGGTGCAGTTGAGGTCGACGCCGACGGCGATCTTGGTGCTGCCGCCGTGCAGCATGGCGCCGACGGAGCCGAGGGTTTCGGCGAGGACGGCGGAGGCGCCGCCGTGGAGGAGTCCGTAGGGCTGGGTGTTGCCCTCGACGGGCATGGTGCCCACGACGCGGTCCGCGGAGGCCTCGGTGATCTGGACGCCCATGCGGGTGCCGAGGTGGCCGGCGGAGAACATGGCGATGACGTCCACGCCGAGTGCCGTGTACTCGTCGATGACCTCTTGCGGGAACGTCACGTGGTGCTGCTCGCCCATGGGGCCGGCTCCTTCGTCGTCGATCGTGCTCGGCGCTGCCGGTCAGCCGGCCTCAGCTGCCTAAGCGAACGCTCAGTTGGCTGTCGATTGTTCCAGACGGACGACGACGGACTTGCTGGCGGGCGTGTTACTGGTGTCGGCGGTGGCGTCGAGGGGGACCAGGACGTTCGTTTCCGGGTAGTAGGCGGCCGCGCAGCCGCGGGCCGTGGGGTAGTGCACGACGCGGAATCCGGCGGCGCGACGCTCCACGCCGTCCTTCCACTCGCTGACCAGGTCGGTGTACGAGCCGTCGGCGAGGCCGAGCTCGCGGGCGTCCTCGGGGTTGACGAGGACGACCCGGCGGCCGTTCTTGATGCCCCGGTAGCGGTCGTCCAGGCCGTAGATCGTGGTGTTGTACTGGTCGTGCGAGCGCAGGGTCTGGAGCAGCAGGCGGCCGGCGGGGAGCTTCGGGTACTCGACGGGTGCGGCGGTGAAGTTGGCCTTGCCGGTGGCGGTGGGGAAGCGGCGCTCGTCGCGGGGGGCGTGCGGGAGGGCGAAGCCGTTGGGATCGGCTACGCGCGCGTTGAAGTCCTCGAAGCCCGGGACGACCTTCGCGATGCGGTCGCGAATCGTCGCGTAGTCCTTCTCGAACTCCTCCCAGGGCGTCCTGCTGCTCTCACCGAGGACGCGGCGGGCGAGGCGGCACACGATGGCGGTCTCGGACAGCAGGTGCTCGCTCGCGGGCTCCAGGCGGCCGCGTGAGGCGTGCACCATGCCCATGGAGTCCTCGACCGTCACGGACTGCTCGCCGCTGCCCTGGAGGTCCCGCTCAGTGCGTCCCAGGGTCGGCAGGATCAGGGCACGCGCGCCCGTGACGGCGTGCGAGCGGTTGAGCTTCGTCGACACGTGCACGGTGAGGCGGGCGCGGCGCATGGCCGCTTCGGTGACGTCGGTGTCGGGGGAGGCGGACACGAAGTTGCCGCCCATCGCGAAGAAGACCTTGGCCTTGTCGTCGCGCATGGCGCGGATGGCCCGTACGACGTCGTAGCCGTGTTCGCGGGGCGGGGCGAAGCCGAACTCCTTCTCCAGGGCGTCCAGGAAGGCGGGTGCGGGGCGCTCGAAGATGCCCATGGTGCGGTCGCCCTGCACGTTCGAGTGACCGCGCACGGGGCAGACGCCCGCGCCCGGGCGGCCGATGTTGCCGCGCAGCAGCAGGAAGTTGACGACCTCGCGGATGGTCGGCACGGAGTGCTTGTGCTGGGTGAGGCCCATGGCCCAGCACACGATGGTGCGCTTGGAAGCGAGGACCATGCGGAGGGCTTCGTCGATCTGCGCGCGCGTGAGGCCGGTCGCGGTGAGGGTCTCGTCCCAGTCGGCGGCGCGGGCGGCGGCCGCGAACTCCTCGTAGCCGTGGGTGTGTTCGCCGACGAACTCCTCGTCGACCGCACCTTCCGTGTCCAGGATGAGCTTGTTCAGGAGGCGGAAGAGGGCCTGGTCGCCGCCGATGCGGATCTGCAGGAACAGGTCGGTGAGGGCGGCGCCCTTGAACATGCCCTGGGGGGTCTGCGGGTTCTTGAAGCGCTCCATGCCCGCTTCGGGGAGCGGGTTCACGGTGATGATCTTCGCGCCGTTGGTCTTCGCCTTCTCCAGGGCGGAGAGCATGCGCGGGTGGTTGGTGCCCGGGTTCTGTCCGGCGACGACGATCAGGTCCGCCTTGTAGAGGTCCTCCAGGAGGACGCTGCCCTTGCCGACGCCGATGGTCTCGCCCAGCGCGGAACCGGACGACTCGTGGCACATGTTGGAGCAGTCCGGCAGGTTGTTCGTGCCGAACTCGCGGGCGAACAGCTGGTACAGGAACGCCGCTTCGTTGCTGGTGCGGCCCGAGGTGTAGAAGAGCGCCTCGTTCGGGGAGCCGAGTCCGGTGAGCTCCTCGGCGATGATGTCGAAGGCACGCTCCCAGGGCACGGGTTCGTAGCGGTCGGCGCCCTCCGCGAGGTACATGGGGTGGGTGAGGCGGCCCTGCTGGCCCAGCCAGTAGCCGCTGCGGGTCGCGAGGTCGGCGACGGTGTGCGCGGCGAAGAAGTCCGGCGTCACGCGGCGCAGGGTGGCCTCCTCGGCGACCGCCTTCGCGCCGTTCTCACAGAACTCCGCCGCGTGCCGGTGCTCCGGCTCGGGCCAGGCGCAGCCCGGGCAGTCGAAGCCGTCCTTCTGGTTGACGCGCAGCAGGGTCAGTGCCGTGCGCTTCACGCCCATCTGCTGCTGGGCGATGCGCAGGGTGTGCCCGATGGCGGGCAGTCCGGCGGCGGCGTGCTTCGGCCCGGCGACCTGCGGCGCGTCCTGAACCGGATCACTGTGGGGCGGCTTGCCGGCCATCTCGGCCTCCTCTTCGAACACGTGTGAGGTACGTCTTCGATCCTCCCACGTGGTGGTGACAACGATCCTGTCAGGGCCGGGGCGGGCCGCGTTGTCAGTGGCACGTGGCAGGATCGGGGTTGTGGCAGATTCAGCATCGAAGAAGACCGAGACGACCTCCGGCGGCGGGCGCCCGCGGCTGATGCTCATGGACGGGCATTCGCTGGCGTACCGAGCGTTCTTCGCGCTGCCCGCGGAGAACTTCACGACGGCGACGGGGCAGCCGACGAACGCGATCTACGGCTTCGCGTCGATGCTCGCCAACACCCTGCGCGACGAGGCGCCCACGCACTTCGCGGTGGCGTTCGACGTGTCGCGCAAGACGTGGCGCTCGGAGGAGTTCCCGGAGTACAAGGCGAACCGCTCCAAGACACCGGACGAGTTCAAGGGCCAGGTCGAGCTGATCGGCGAGCTCCTCGACGCGATGCACGCCGACCGGTTCGCGGTCGACGGCTTCGAGGCCGACGACATCATCGCCACGCTCGCCACGCAGGCCGAGGCGGCCGGCTTCGAGGTGCTGATCGTCACCGGCGACCGCGACTCCTTCCAGTTGGTCAGCGAGCACACGACCGTGCTGTATCCGACGAAGGGCGTCTCCGAGCTGACGCGCTTCACTCCGGAGAAGGTCTTCGAGAAGTACGGGTTGACGCCCGCGCAGTACCCCGACTTCGCGGCCCTGCGCGGCGACCCGTCCGACAACCTGCCGGGCATCCCCGGTGTCGGCGAGAAGACCGCGGCGAAGTGGATCAACCAGTTCGGGTCGTTCGCGGAGCTGGTCGAGCGCGCCGAGGAGGTCAAGGGCAAGGCGGGGCAGAGCTTCCGTGACCACCTGGAGGCCGTGCAGCTCAACCGTCGCCTCACGGCGATGGTCTGCGACGTCGAGCTGCCGAAGCCGGTCACCGAGCTGGAGCGCGCTCCGTACGACCGCACGGCCGTCGCGATGGTCCTGGACACCCTGGAGATCCGTAACCCGTCGCTGCGCGAGCGGCTGCTGGCCGTCGACCCCGGGGCCGAGGAGGTCGACGCGGGGCCGCCGGCCGCCGCGGGCGTGGCCGTGGACGGCACGGTGCTCGGCTCGGGCGAGCTGAAGCCATGGCTCGACGAGCACGGCGGGACGGTCCTCGGCGTCGCCACGGTCGACACCTGGGCCCTCGGCACGGGTTCGGTGGCCGAGGTCGCGCTCGCCGCGGCCGATGGGGCGGCCGCCTGGTTCGACCCGTCGCAGCTGGACGAGACGGACGAGAACGCGTTCGCGGCCTGGCTCGCCGACCCGGAGAAGCCCAAGGTGCTGCACAACGCCAAGGGCGTCATGCGGGTCGTCGCCGAGCACGGCTGGAGCGTCGCGGGCATCTCCATGGACACCGCGCTCGCCGCCTACCTGGTCAAGCCCGGGCGCCGCTCCTTCGACCTGGACGCGCTGTCCCTGGAGTACCTCGGCCGGGAGCTGGCACCGGCCGCCGCGGCCGACGGGCAGCTCGCCTTCGGCGCCGACGAGGGCGCCGAGGCCGACGCGTTGATGGTGCAGGCCCGCGCGATCCTCGACCTCGGCGAGGCGTTCGGGGAGCGGCTGGCGGAGGTCGGCGCGGCCGACCTGCTGCGCGACATGGAGCTGCCGACGTCGACGCTGCTCGCCCGCCTGGAGCGGCACGGCATCGCCGCGGACAAGCCGCACCTGGAAGCCATGGAGCAGATGTTCGCGGGCGCCGTGCAGCAGGCCGTGAAGGAGGCGCACGCGGCGGCGGGGCACGAGTTCAACCTCGGCTCGCCCAAGCAGCTCCAGGAAGTCCTCTTCGGTGAACTGGGCCTGCCCAAGACGAAGAAGACGAAGACCGGCTACACGACCGACGCGGACGCGCTGGCCTGGCTGGCCGCCCAGACCGACAACGAACTGCCGGTCATCATGCTCCGCCACCGCGAGCAGGCGAAGCTGCGCGTCACCGTCGAGGGCCTGATCAAGACGATCGCCGCGGACGGCCGCATCCACACCACCTTCAACCAGACGGTCGCGGCCACCGGCCGCCTCTCGTCCACGGACCCGAACCTCCAGAACATCCCGGTCCGTACGGACGAGGGCCGCGCGATCCGCCGCGGCTTCGTGGTCGGCGAGGGCTTCGAGTCCCTCATGACCGCCGACTACAGCCAGATCGAACTGCGCGTGATGGCCCACCTCTCCGAGGACGAGGGACTCCTGGAGGCGTTCACCTCCGGCGAGGACCTGCACACCACCGTCGCCTCGCAGGTCTTCTCCGTGGAGCGGGACGCGGTCGACGCGGAGATGCGCCGCAAGATCAAGGCGATGTCGTACGGGCTGGCCTACGGCCTGTCCGCCTTCGGCCTGGCCCAGCAGCTGAACATCGACCCGGGTGAGGCCCGTGTGCTGATGGACACCTACTTCGAGCGCTTCGGAGGCGTACGGGACTATCTGCGCCGCGCGGTCGAGGAGGCGCGGGCGACGGGCTACACGGCGACGCTCTTCGGGCGCCGCCGCTACCTCCCCGACCTCAACAGCGACAACCGCCAGCGCCGCGAGGCCGCCGAGCGCATGGCTCTGAACGCGCCGATCCAGGGCACGGCGGCGGACATCGTCAAGATCGCCATGCTGAACGTGGACCGGGCGCTGCGGGAAGCCGAGCTCCAGTCCCGCATGCTTCTCCAGGTCCACGACGAAATCGTCCTGGAGATCGCTCCCGGCGAACGCGCCAGGACCGAGGAACTCGTCCGCCACGAAATGGCGAACGCGGTACACCTCCGGGCACCCCTGGACGTATCGGTCGGCTCGGGCGCGGACTGGGAGTCGGCAGCGCACTAGGCGCTCCGCGGGACGCGCGGTACTGATCCTGCGGGCCGTCCGTGGCCGGCCGCGCAGTTCCCCGCGCCTCTGCGGGGGCGCTTCCTCCCCGGGCCCGCCCTCCAGGGGCGGGCCCGGGGAGCAGCCAAGGTGAGCACCGCCTCCACCCACTCGCGAGACCAACCCACACTGCCACCCCCGCACAAGCCCCCGCCCAACCCCCGGAGGGCCCGTCACTCGCGTGGCCCCCGCGAAGACGCCCCCGGCCGGACTCGCCGCAAGGATGCGGGCATGGGTCCTCACATACGGCAAATACGGCACGTACGGCGCTGCCGCGCGGCTCTGGTCGCGGCCCTCGCGTCGGCTCTCCTCGCGCCCGCCCCCGCCGTCTCGGCCGGCGCCGCGACTCCCAGATCCCGGCCGGCACCACGATCAGGCGCATCCCGCCGGACACCATCGAACGCACCCCCTCCGACGCCCCCGCAGACCCCGTCACCTGTCACGCTCCCCACGACCCCGACCTCGCCAACCGGATGGCCCAGGACATCCAGTCGGCGCTGTCGTCACGAGGCGGCAGCGTCTCCGTGGCGGTGCACGACGACTCCGGCCTGACCTGCGCGTCCGCCAGCGAGCGGCAGTACGACTCGGCGAGCATCGCCAAGGTGCTGATCATGGAGGGGCTGCTCCGGCGGGCCGAGGAGCTGGGCCGCGGACTCACCGACCGGGAAACGGCTGACGTACGGCCCATGATCGTCAGCTCGGACAATGGTGCCGCCCGGCGCCTGTGGACCGACCTGGGCCACAGCTACCTCAACGGCTTCCTCGCCCACGTCCGCACCCGGGCCACGATCCTGGGCCCCGGCGGCTACTGGGGCCTGACCCGCACCACGGCCGCCGACCAGATGGCACTGCTGGACGTCCTGACGAACGCCCGCTCCTTCCTCCGCACCCGCGCGTACGGACTGAAACTGCTCAGCGAGGTCCGCGCCGACCAGCGCTGGGGCGTCCCCGCGGGCATGCCGCGCGGCCTGAAGGCGCACGTCAAGAACGGCTGGCTGCCCCGGTCCACCCACGGCTGGCGCGTGCACAGCATCGGCGCCTTCACGGGCGAAGACCGCAGCACGTACCGGATCGTCGTCCTGTCCCACGACAACCCCACGAAGGCGTACGGCGTCCGCACCATCGAGCGGATAGCCCAGGCCGTGCACCGCGGCCTCAATCAGGGCCGCGGCAGCGGGCGTGGCCTCACCCCGCGGAGCACGGTCAGCGAGGAGTCGGACGGCTCGGCTCCGTACGAGCCGCTGCCCGGCTGGGACGAACCGGAGCAGGACGCCACACCCTGACGGCCACGGCGTACGCCGTCAGACCGACCGCCAGTCCGGCCCCAGCCCCGAAGCACACGGTGGGGATCAGCTCCAAGGGTTTCGCGTCGGCTCCCCGGTACGCCCACCAGCGAGCCGCCCGCTGCACCGCCGCCACCAGCGCGCAGCCACCGATCACGATCCAGGCGAGCCACCGGTCCCGTACGGACAGGACGGGCACTCCCAAAGACGCCCCTTCGGGTTCCGACGTCGGCAGCCGCCGCAGTGCGACCACCACGAAGGCCGCGATCACCACCGCTGCCACCGCCGAACCGCCGTACTGCAGGTACCAGTACAGCGGTGAGCCCGCGATCTCCCGCCCCAGGACGGGGAAGACGCGCATGCCCCACCGGTCCAGATGCGTGAACGCATCCAACACGACATGCGTCAGCGCACCGAGCACCGCGGAGACGTACCACCACAGGGCCAGCAACGGCCGGAAACGGGCCCGCGGCGAACCGCAGTGCAGCAAGGCCCCGATCCGGCCCTGCCTGCCCCGCGGCAGCAGCGCCACCAGCGGCTCGCGCAGCACCAGCCAAGCACCCACGAGCGCCCAGGCGACGAGGACGTCGACCGTCAGCACACCGGTGAACGAGTGCGTGAACTCGCCGAACTCCATCGCCGCCGGCAGCACACTCGCCGCGTAATAGGTCATGTCGGGCGCGAACGAACCGGCGACGAGTACGGCCGGGACCAGCCGGCCGCGTCCGGTTCCGTCGGTGCGCAAAGCCGGCAGGACGGCCGCGGCATGGCTGAGGGTGAACGGCAACTGGGCTCCCCGCGAACGGCGTTGGCGGAACCGGACCGCCCCCTGCGATTCCTTCGGTTCCCGCGTTTTCTTGATCGGTGACGCCCAGTATGCGGGAGGCACCCCGCATGACCGAGGGCTGTCCGGGCAGGAGAAACGGGATATGGCCAACCGGTGAAAAACGGGCACGAACAGGTGTCTGCGCGGCGGAAGTTGTCGTAGGGTCGCCTGGGTCGCCGTACTGGGGAGTGCGGCCGGACAACAGGAAACGCGCACAGCGCGGGCGATCGTCCACGGGAGGGGTTCACGCAATGACGGCGCAATTCGGCAGGCGGGTCGTCAAGGGGGCGGCAACCACCGCGGTGGCCGCGGTCGCGGTCGCGGCCTTGTCCGCGTCCCAGGCTCCGGGCGTGACCGACACCTCGCAGGGCAGACAGAACACCGGTTCCCAGCCCTCGCCCGATGTGCCCGCAGGTGACAGCGCGACCGGCAACTCGCCGTACTACACGGACCTTCCGCCGCTCAACAGCCCCACCGCGACCCCCAGTACCGGCACCGGCACCGACGGCCCTGTCGTCACGGGAGACGCCGAGGCGGGCATACCCGCGACCATCCTCGACGCCTACAAGAAGGCCGAGGCGGCGCTCGGCTCGTCCAAGCCCGGCTGCAACCTGCCCTGGCAACTTCTCGCGGCCATCGGCAAGGTCGAGTCGGGCCAGGCCCGCGGCGGGCGTGTCAACGCCAACGGCACCACGCTCACCCCGATCCTCGGCCCGGTCCTCAACGGCAACGGCTTCGCGCGGATCACCGACACCGACGGCGGCGCGTACGACGGGGACACCACCCACGACCGTGCTGTGGGCCCCATGCAGTTCATCCCCTCCACCTGGGCGTGGTCGGGCCGCGACGGCAACGACGACGGCAAGAAGGACCCCAACAACATCTACGACGCGGCTCTCGCGGCCGGCCACTACCTGTGCCGGTTCAACTGGGACCTGTCCGACCGGGCCGACCTCAGGCGCGCGATCCTCAGCTACAACAACTCGACGGAGTACCTGAACACGGTCCTGTCGTGGCTGGAGTTCTACCGCAAGGGCACCCACGAGGTGCCGGACGGGACGGGCACGCTGCCGTCCGGGCGCAGCGACGGCAGCAACGGGTCCAGCGGCTCCAACGGGTCCGGCACCGGCACGTCGCCGACTCCGACGCCGCCCGGTACGCAGACGCCCAGCCCGCCGGCGAAGGGCGGCGACGGCTCGACGAGCCCCACCCCGCCCTCGTCGTCTCCGCCCGGCAAGCCCAGTACGCCCAGCCCGCCGCCGTCGAGCACGCCTCCGACGACCCCGGCCCCCACGCCCACCGAGACGGTGGACCACCTGGAGGACGCGGGCACCGCCAAACTCACCGCGACCGCGGGCGACGCCTTCGCCGAGAAGATCGCCACCCGCACCGAGACCAAGGCGGGCAAGGCCGTCGCGAAGGTCCGGGTCCGGTTCACGATCGTCGGCACCACGGACGCCGCCTTCACCGGCGGCGAGAGTGTGGCCACGGCCCTCACCAACAGCTCCGGCGTGGCCACCGCGCCGGCGCTCGTGGCAGGCGAGAAGACCGGCGACTTCACGGTCCGCGCCACCGTCGTCGGCCGTGCCGTGGCCGGCCTCGACTACACGGCGACGGTCACCGCCCGCCGGGCCGACGCCCTCGCGCGCACCAGCGACACCGCGCTGACCTGCGTGCCGGGCGGCGAGTTCGCGAACCCGGTCGAGGTGAAGGCCACCTACAACGGCGCCGCCGCGGACGGAGTCGCGGCCACGGCCACCCTCGTCAAGTCGGCGGCCGACGCGACCGAGAACGACAAGGGCCCCTACTTCAAGGACGCCGACGGCAAGACCGTACGCACCCTCGCGGGCCTCAAGACGGACGCGAACGGCCTGCTGAAGCTGCCGAAGCTGTACGCGGACGACACGGCCGGCACGTTCCTGCTGCGCATCACCACGACCGGGGGCGCGACGCTGACGGTCGAACTGAAGGTGGCCGCGGCCGCAGCCTGACCTCGCACCTTCGGATTCGCTGGTTCCGCACACAGAGGGCGGGGGGGGTGGGGGGCGCCCGGACACGGGCGCCCCCCGCGGGGGGGGGCTGGGGGGGTATATTGACCCCCGCGGGTAGCGGGGCCGCCGCGAGCAGTTT
>NZ_JBFAHW010000143.1:0-25863 GCF_040654355.1 Streptomyces sp. NPDC050704
AGCAGCGAGCACATGCAGATCGGCGAGGTCGCCGCACGGACCGAGCTGTCGCTGCGCACCATCCGGCACTACGAGGAGACCGGCCTGGTCATCCCCTCCGCCCGCTCCCAGGGCGGCTTCCGCCTTTACACCGAGACCGATGTCGCCCGCCTGATGGTCATCCGCCGGATGAAGCCGCTCGGCTTCACCCTGGACGAGATGCGCGACCTGCTGGAGGTCACCGACCGCCTCGACTCCGGCGAGGAGCTCACGGCGAACGAGCACGAAGCCCTGCTGGAGCGTGTGCGCGGCTATGAGCAGGGCGCGGCCGAGCAGGTGGAAAAGCTGCGGACCCAGCTGGCCCGGGCCGAGGAGTTCGCCGCCACCCTGCGCGAACGCCTCACCCGCACCCCCGTCCTCTGACACCCGCCGCCACGACGGCGAGAGGCCGGATCATCCCGACCGGCCGGCTGCGGTTTCCAGGCTAGGCACCGGGTGCGCGCACAGTCGGCCGAGACGGGCGCGCAGGATCTCGATAGCGGCGCCCGGCCTGCGCCGGCCGACCAGAACACCGGCGCCCAGGCCATGGCTGAGCAAGAGCAGGTGAATGGCCTCGGTCGCCGCATCCCGCCGCCGGTCCGACGCGCCGTCATGCTTGGCCTGTTGCAGCACATCGGTCAGCTGCCGCTCCAGGCGGTCAGGGCCAGCGACGAAGGACTGCGCGGCCAGTTCGGGGTCGGTCACCTCTGACCTGGAGGCGGCGGAGAAGGCGCCACAGGCAACAGGTGAGCAGCGTCCTCTGATCTCAACGGAGTGAGGAGCAAATCCAGGGCCGCCTCCACGCAGCACGGAGATGAAATCGCGCCGCCAGGCTCATGAACAGCGACGACGCCCACGGATAAAGTCGCGGGCCGATCCCGCTTCGCCGTCGTGGAGAAGACCGCATGAGTGTGGGTCCAGGTGGTGCGGACCGTCCCGGATTCGGCCTTCAGCCTGCGGCACGGCCGCAAGAGGGGCGCCTACGGGATTCCGTGCCCGCAGAAGTCGGCGAACGTGGCGTGATCGCCCTCGTGTATCTGGCCAGTGTGTCGGCGGGCGTGGCACTGGGTCGGTTCGTGCCGTTGGAAGCGGAGGTCGGGGAGGCCTTCGGGCTCTCGCTGGCCGCCTACGGGTGGCTGGTCTCCGGTGTCTCCGTGATCGCGGCCGGTCTGGCGCTGCCCACAGGGTTGTGGATAGCGCGACGCGATCTGGACGGCGTGCTCTGCACGGGGCTGGGCGTGATGCTGCCGGAGGTGATGGCTCCCGCGACGTGGCTGTCGTACAGCGCCCGGGTCCTGGAAGGGGTGGAGTATCTGGCGGTGGTCGTCGCCGGGCCGATGCTTCCGGCAGCCCGGTGCCGGCAAACCACGGAGCGCCGGGCCCTCGCCCTGTGGAGCACCTTCACCCCGGTGGGCCTCGCCCTGATTTCCACGGTCGCCACCGTTGACGTCCCCGTAGTGCAGGCACTCACTACCGGATGTGCGCGGGCGTTCCTGGCCATCGCTGCGGTCCTGGCCGTCGTCGCTGTCGTATCGCTCGCCCTGCCACACCACCAAGGTGATGCCCGCTAGGCGGGGAGCGTCGCCGTCTGCGCGAACTGGGCTTCGTACAGGTGCGCGTACGCCCCGCCGGCGTCCAACAACTCCTCGTGCGTGCCCTGTTCGACGATGCGGCCTGCCTCCATGACGAGGATGGTGTCGGCGTCGCGGATGGTGGTGAGCCGGTGGGCGATGACGAAGCTGGTGCGGCCGGTGCGCAGGTCGGCCATGGCGTGCTGGACGAGGGCCTCGGTGCGGGTGTCGACGGAGGAAGTGGCCTCGTCGAGAACGAGGATCGATGGCCCGTTGA
Source organism: Streptomyces sp. NPDC050704 (assembly GCF_040654355.1). Classification (NCBI taxonomy): domain Bacteria; kingdom Bacillati; phylum Actinomycetota; class Actinomycetes; order Kitasatosporales; family Streptomycetaceae; genus Streptomyces; species Streptomyces sp. NPDC050704. The sequence continues at coordinate 1,867 of NZ_JBFAHW010000143.1, forward strand.
GGAAGGCGCGGGCGATGGTGAGCAGTTGGCGTTCGCCGGCGCTGAGACCCTCGCCGTTCTCGTCCAGGAGGGTGTCGTAGCCCTCGGGCAGGGTGCGGATGAAGTGGTCGGCGCGGGCCGCCTTCGCCGCGGCCATGATCTCCTCATGTGTGGCGCCGTCCTTGCCGTAGGCGATGTTGGCGGCGATGGTGCCCTCGAAGAGCCAGGTGTCCTGGAGCACCATGCCGATGTGGGCGCGTAGTGCGGCGCGGGGCAGCGTGGCGATGTCCGCGCCGTCGAGGGTGATGCGGCCGCGGGTGGGTTCGTAGAAGCGCAGCAGCAGGTTGACCAGGGTGGTCTTGCCGGCGCCGGTGGGACCGACGATGGCGACGGTCTGGTGCGGGGCGACGGTGAGGTCGAGGTCCTCGATCAACGGCTCGGCCGGCTCGTAGCGGAAGGACACCTGCTCGAACTCCACCTTGCCGATGACCTGCTGGAGTCGCTGGGACGCCTCCGGCTCGGGGCTCTGCTCGTCGGCGTCGACGAGCTCGAAAAGGCGCTCCGACGACGCGACGCCGGACTGGACGATGTTGACCAGGGCGGCAGCCTGGGTGATGGGGTTGTTGAACTGCAGGGTGTAGATGATGAACGCCTGGATCTCGCCGACCGTCATCGCGCCGGACGCCACCCGCAGCCCGCCGAGGACGGCGACGGCCACGAAGGTGACGTAGCCGAGGAAGGCCAGCGCGGGCTCGATGACGCCGGAGAAGAACTGGGCGCGACGACCGGCCTCGAACGCGGCGTGGTTGCGCTGGTCGAAGACTCGCTGGGCGTCGTCGCCCCGGCCGAAGAGCAGTACCTGGTCGTGTCCGGTGAACATCTCTTCGACGTGGGCGCTGAGTTCGCCGGTGGCCCGCCACTGCTTGGTGAACTCGGGCTGCGAGCGGCGGCCCAGTAGCCGGGTGGTGACCGCGGCCACCGGCAGGGACGCCAGCGCGACCAGGGTGAGCAGCGGTGAGAGCCACAGCATCATGCCCAGCACACCGACGACGCTGAGCAGCGACACCGTGATCTTGGTGAGGAGCTGCTGGAGGGTGAGGGCGATGTTGTCGACGTCGTTGGTGAGCCGGGAGATCACGTCGCCGCGCGGGCGGCGGTCGAGGTAACTCAGCGGCAGCACGGTGAGTTTGGCGGATGCCTGCTCTCGCAGCCGGTAGGCGGTGCGCTGGCCGATGTCCTGGGCCAGCCGTCCGCGGGCGAGGGCGCAGGACGCGGAGACGGCGACGAGGCCGGCCGCCACCGCGAGCACCCGCCCGACCCGCGCGAAGTCCACTCCCCCGGCGGCCGACCCGCGCACGATCAGGTCGGTGGCGTGCCCCAGCACCATCGGCACGGACACGGTCAGGGCCACGCTCACCATGCTCAGCGCCAGGCACAGGATCAGCAGCCGCCGGTCGGGGCCCAGGGCACGCAGCAACCGTCCGGCCGAGCGGCGGAAGTCCTGGGGCTTGGCGGTGCTTTCGGCTTCGGCCGTCATACGGCCGCCTCCTCTGCGGTCATCTGGGAGAGGACGATCTCCCGGTAGGTCGGGCTGGCATCCATCAGTTCGCTGTGCGTGCCGCTCGACTCCACCCGGCCCTCGTCTAGCACGACGATGCGATCGGCGTGGCGGACGGTGGACACGCGCTGGGCGACGATGACGACCGTCGCGCCGGCGGTCCGCTCGGCCAGTGCCGTGCGCAGGCGGGCGTCGGTGGCCGCGTCCAGGGCGGAGAAGGAGTCGTCGAAGAGGTACACGTCCGGCCTAGCCAGCAGTACCCGCGCGATGGCCAGACGCTGGCGCTGCCCACCCGACAGGTTGCTGCCGCCCTGCGCGACAGGCGCGTCGAGCCCGTCGGGCAGGGCCTCGACGAAGTCGCGCGCCTGCGCGGCCTGTAGCACCTGCCACAGCTCGTCATCCGTCGCGTCCGGGCGCCCGTAGCGCAGGGTGGAGGCGATGGTGCCGGAGAAGAGGTACGGCTTCTGCGACACCAGCCCGACGGTCGCCGACAGTGTGGCCCGGTCCGCCTCGCGTACGTCCGTGCCCCCGACGAGGACCTGTCCGTCGCTCACGTCGAAGAGTCGAGGTATCAGGTGCATCAGTGTCGTCTTGCCGCTGCCGGTGGAGCCGACGACCGCGATGGTCTGCCCGGGCCGGGCGGTTAGTGACACCCCTCGCAGGACGGGCTCCTCGGCACCCGGATAACGGAAGCCGGCGTCGCGGAGCTCCAGACGGCCGGCCTCGCGCAGCTCGGTGACCGGCGAGGCGGGCAGGGTCAGACTGCTGCTGGCGTTCAGGACCTCACGGATGCGCGTCGCACACACACTCGCCCGGGGTGCGAGCACGAACGCCATCATCGCCATCATCACGGCCTGCAGAATCTGCGTGAGGTACTGCAGGAACGCGATCAGCGTCCCGGCCTGCACCCCGCCGCCGTCCACCCGGTGCCCGCCGAACCACAGCACCGCGATCCCCGAGAACTCCATGATCAGCATCGCGGTCGGCATCGCGAACGCCTGCATCCGCCCCAGCCGCAGGCCCACATCCAGCAGATCCTGGTTGACCCCGGCGAACCGGTCCTGCTCGTGCCGGTCACGGACGAAGGCCCGTACCACCCGGATCCCGGTGATCTGTTCCCGCACCACCTTGGTGACCCGGTCAACCCGCTGCTGCAGCGAGGCCGACAGCGGCATCTGCCGTCCGAAGATCACCCCCATCGCGCAGGTCAGCACGGGCAGCACCACCACGAGCAACAACGACAACGGCGCATCCAGACGCACCGCCATCACCAGCGCGCCCACACCCATCAACGGGGCAGCCACCACGAGGGTGAACACCAGCACGACCAGCGTCTGGATCTGCTGCACGTCGTTGGTGCTCCGGGTGATCAGCGAGGCCGTACCGAAGCGCCCGACCTCGCGCACGGAGAAGGTCTGCACCCGCGCGAAGACCTGCGCCCGCAGATCACGCCCCAGCGCCATCGCCGTCCGCGCGCTCACATACACGGCCGCCGCGGCACACGTCATCTGCACCAGCGTCACACCGAGCATCACCCCGCCGACCCGCAGCACATGCCCCGTGTCCCCGGTCAGCACCCCGTGGTTGACGGCCTCTGCGTTCAGCGTCGGCAGATACAACGTCGCGGTGATCTGCACCAGTTGCAGGACGCCGATTGCCGCCACAGAACGGGCGTAGGGACGAAGGACGGCGGCCAGCAGACGTAACAGGACGCTCACGCGAGCCCTCCTCGTCCAGCCTCCTCCCCCGCGAACCCACCGGCCGCCCAAGGGCCGTTGACGGCCAGGCGAGGCAAGGGCACAGCGAGTGGGGCGCACTTCGCCCGAAGCACGGGCCCTTCCGGCATGGGCGGAGGGAAGGCGGGCGTCGGGGCGGACGGGACAGCGGGCTGGGGCATGGCGGACTCCGGGCCGAGCGTCACTGAAATTGTCACTCAGTGGCAGTATGCCATGAGAGGCAGTAACGCATCAGAGGCTTTTTCTGGTGGACGGCTTAAGGTGACGTGCATGGCGACCCCGACCTCCGACCCCTCCACGGCCGCGGCCAATACCCACAGCCCGGACGACCGCGTCCTGCCGCTGCGCGAGCGCAAGAAGCAGCGCACCTTCCGCGCCCTCGCCGACGTGGCCCTGGCACGCTTCACCGAGCGGGGTTTCGACGAGGTGACCCTCGACGAGATCGTCGACGAGGTGGAGATCGCCAAGCGGACCTTCTTCCGCTACTACTCCTCCAAGGAGTCCGTCGCCCTCGCCACCGAAGCCGAGCTCTGGATCGCCTACGTCGAGGAGTTCACCGCGACCGACCTGCACGGCGACGCGCTCACCGCCCTGCGCACCGCCCTGACCACCGCCATCACCGGCATGGACGACGACTGGCCGCGCCGCTTCCTGGCCACCCGCCGCCTCGCCGCCGGCCACAACGGCCTGCGCAAACACAGCCTCGTCATGGCCGCCCACCACCAGGAACAGATCGTCGAACAGCTCGAAGCCAAGCTCGGCCGGGACGGTCGCGAGGACGTACGCCTGCGTCTGCTCGGTGAAATCGCCTTCGGCGCCTACCGAGTCGGCGCCAAGAACTGGACCGCCGGACGCGGTAAAGGCGCCGGCAGCCGCGGCAAGGGCGGGCGCGCGACACTCGCCGCCCGCGTGAGCGAGGCATTCGACGCCGTTCCCGACGCCATCACGCTGACCGCCGACTGACGCCGCCCACGATGGGGACCTGCCCGACCCGACCGGCCCGGACATCGAGAGCGCCCGCTCCCCACGGGACGCTCCCCAGACGCGCATTGGAAAGCTGCCAGGTGAACTGGTCGACGCGCAGCCGTCGGCCGCCGCCACGACGGGCTGAGGGAACGACCGACGGTCAACGACCGCAGCACTGGCTTCTCCTCATGTGCCGCCGTACTGCCGAGTCTTGAGTCCGGATCCCGGCATAGGGATGGCTGACCATGCTTTCTCCAAGATCGGATTGTGGTCCGAGAACTCGTGCCCGGAGAAAAGATCACGCAGGGATGCCCCGCCCTTGTCCGTGCGTCCGAGCAGCACGCTGGCAAGGCTCGTGTCCGTGATGGTCACGGCCTGTTCCAGTTCGTGAATGGACGAGATGGTCACGGGCGTGGTGATGGCTGGGAATGAAGCGCGCAGCTTCGGCGTGTTGATCAGGTGGAACGGCTCCAACGTGATGACCATGCCGAGCACCGGCCTGTCCGTCGGAATGTGCGCGAAGGCGGTGTGCCGGTCGGCGATGAGGCCGGCGGACTTCTCGATCTGCTTGAAAGCATGGCCGAGCCGCGAGTTCAGGGTGGCCGCGAAGTTGTCCAGCCCCAGCCACAGACCAGTCGTGGGGCGGGCCGACTTCACCTCGACCAGCAGGACCAGGTTGGGGAAGACGACGATCCAGTCGATGCCCTTGAGATTCTGGGTCCCTTCCTTGTAGCTGATTTCAGGGTGGACGTCGGCGTCGGGCAGTAGCCGTAGGTGGCGACCGACGTATTGCTCAAGGAGCTCGCCGTAGTCACGGGTGACCGCTTGGCCGCGAGCCTCGACAGCCGCGTGAAGGACGCCCAAAGGGCTGGCCTTGCCGAGAACGGCGTTGTTCACAGGGACGAGGTAGCCGTCGCCGTACCCGCCCACCAGCGGCCGACTGCGCAGGGGGTTGGGTTTGTATCGACGCAGTAGAGGGTCATCCGTGACCGGGAGGGTGCCCTGGAGTCGCCTCGCGGTGGTCACGAAGTGGCGCTCGAGGACGGCGGTCACCTCCTCGGGGGTAGCCAGGCTCCCGAACTCGTCGATCCCAGACCCGGCGGCCCATCCGGGATGGAAACGTCCGCGCAGTTCGAGCACCGGGTGTTGGGTGACCGCGCCCCAGATCAGCCTCGTAAGTCCTACATAGTCGGCCAGCGAGCAGCCGAAGAGATCCTGGTCCCAGCCGGGCTTGATGACTTCGAGGTCCCGCCCGGGTGTGGTGTGCGCCAGCAGGGCGATGGTGCGGGCGAGTTCGGCGTAGTCATCCACCTGCCAGCTGAACTGCTGGCCGCTGATCCTCAGCAGGTAACGGTCCAGCCGGTCACCGGGTTCCTGATGGCGGACCGGGTCGTCCAGGGCCAGGTGATAGCCGACGATCTGCGCCAGGTCCCGGGTGGTCGCCGGGGCCCGGTGGTTCTCCTGGCCCGAACTGAGAGAGACCCACGCGGCATCGGCAAGCGCCCACGGCCCGTACATGCCGAGGCCGAGTGATCCCAGACCTCGGACCGGAGGAAGCCCAGCGCTGGTAGAGGCGATCAGCTGCACCAGCGAACTTGGCGAATGACGCAGCACCCGCTTGAGGTATGTGCTCTCTGGGACCGGGTGCCTGGGGACGGTAAGCCGCATAATTAGAGATTCTTCACCGTGTCGATGCGGGCCGCCTCGGATTTTCGCTCAGCTCCGAGCATTCCTCACCAACACCTCGCCCCCGGCCCTATGTCGTACGGGCCGGCGGACGACGCGATCCGGCTCGACCGCACCAGGCACCCAAATCGCCGATGCCCATTCACATCAGCCTGGCTGGTCGACGATGAACTGGCGTGCGTAAATGCCGCGCAGCGAAATGATCTGTGCTCATACGTTCAAGCCATGAAGAGCGCGACAAGCGAAGACCGATACCTCAGCCGAGTCCTGACGCTGCCCGACAACACCAGGTTGTATTTGAGTTGGACCGAAGCCCCTCGAAGGAGTGAGACGTCACCCTGCACAGCGTCCACGCGGGAGACGACGCCAAGACCGGACCCCTGCCAGGTGTCGCACAACGCTCCAGAGGGCTTCAGCCGGTCGCTTGTCCCCATGGGCTGCAGGTGAACCCGGGGACGCTGTTCGGGTCGGGGCTCCACTGCTGGTGCCTCCGGCCAGTCGGCCGGACGGCGGCGCTCAGCCCGTAGGCGGTCTGAATCGCGGCATTCGCGGGCTGGCCCGACGAGGACGGCCGAGTGGTAGATCAGCGTCCCCGCGCCGCTCGGGCGTCGCGTCGGCGTTTGACGGCCCGTCTCGCCATGCCGGTTCCGATGATGGCGGCCGCCAAGTTCACTGCCGCCGTACCCAGCGCAATGAGGCCGTTGATCATTTCCATCTGCACAGCTCCTGGTGTCGTTCGCGATCAGCCAACGCCCTGAATCTCGCAGGCCGAAAGTTGTTGCGGCAGGGCCAACAGCCGTGATGGGCGATCTTTCTGACGGGCGGAAACAATCCCTGGCAGGATGCCTCTGCGGAGGGGGTTGTTGCGGGGGATGCAAGATTCACGGCCTGGGCGCCGACTGAAGCCCTTGAGTAGAAAGCTGAGTCCGGAGATGACCGCCTGGGTCACCCGGCTGCGCGAGTTCTATACCGGCCTTGACATGACGTACGTCGAGCTCGTGGAAGTACTGGGTGGTGACCCTTCGACTCTGTCGCGGTACTTCAACGGTGTGCGTCTGCCGGAGATCGGCTTCCTGGGCCGTCTCTACGAAGCCGTGGAGACGAAGACCCAGTCCCCGGTTCAGATGACGGTCAAGGAGTCGGTCCGGGAGCTGTATTTCGCTGCCTGCCGCGTCCACGAACCACACCGACATGAGGTCTACGTCCTGCGGGAGCAACTCGACGAGGCCAAGAGCCGTGCCGAGCAAGCCCAGCAGACCATCTGGGACCTTGAGTCGACGCTCACGACCGAGCGGATCAAGCGGGCCACCGCCGAGGCCGCTCTGCACCAGTTGGAGACTCAGACCACCCGCAATGTTGATGACGCCCTGCAGCAACGCTGGGAGGCCCTGGCCGAGCGGGATCGCCTGGATGAACTGGTCTCCAGACATTCGAAGGAGCTGGCCGAGTCCGTACGCATGCGCTACCTCATCGCCCAGCAGCACGGTGAGCTCGTACTGGCTCTGGCCCGGGCAGAGCAGGCTCTTGAGGAGGAACTTGAGCGCCGTTGGAGCCAGCGCGATGAGCCCGAGGCGACCAGGCCGCGTAGACGATGGCGCTGGGGTGCCAGACGGCGGGAACTCAGACAACTCCACGCGGCCGCTCACCAGATCATGTTTGAGCTTCCCCATCTGCTGGAGGAAGCAGCCAAATCCGGCAGCACGGTGAACATCACCACGGAACCGCTCGGGATTAAAGCCAAGGGCCGGATCGGGGAGGTAGCCGCAGCTTTCGAAGAGCTTCAGTATCAGACGGTGCAACTGGCCGCTGGCCAGGCCCTGCTGCGAGGCAGCCTCAACGCGATGTTCACCAACCTCTCGCGCCGTTCCCAGAGCCTGATCCAGCATCAACTGAAGCTGATCTCCGAGCTGGAGGCCCGCGAGGCCGACCCCGACCAGCTGTCCTCGCTGTTCAAGCTCGACCACCTCACGACCCGCGTGCACCGTAATGGCCGGAACCTTCTCGTCCTCGCCGGTGAGGAGCCCGACCGCCGCTGGACCCGCCCGGTCCCGCTGGTCGACGTGCTCCGCGCCGCCGCATCCGAGGTGGAGCAGTACGAGCGCATCGAGTTCGCCGCAGTGCCGACCACCGAGGTCGCGGGCCATGTCGTCAACGACCTCGTGCACCTGCTCGCCGAACTGCTCGAGAACGCCACCTCGTTCTCCCCGCCGCAGACCAAGGTCACAGTCATCGGCCGAGCGCAGCCCGACGGGCGCCAACTGATTGAGATCCACGATGTCGGCAGCGGTCTCCCGCCCGAGGACCTCGCGGTCATCAACGAACGGCTCGTCTCGCCGCCCCTCGTGGACGTCTCGGTCTCCCACCGCATGGGTCTGTTCGTGGTCGGACGGCTGTCACAGCGCCACCGCATCTGCATCCAGCTACGCCCGTCCGATTCCGGTGGCACGACCGCGCTGGCCATGCTGCCGGCCGACTCCATGGCCGGGGCGCAGCCGAAGCGAACCGAACCGGATGCTTAAGAGGTCCTAACAAAGCCGTTGGACGTGGCGGTGGGTGATGTGGCAGGTGGCGGGGCCGAGGAAGGCTTCGTGGATGTCGTTGCGTCGTTCCCACCAAATCCGCAGTCGGCGGAAGCCGTGCAGCCAGGCCATCGTCCGCTCGACCACATACCGGAAGATGCCCAGGCCACTGCCGTGTTGCCTGCCGCGCTCGGCGATGACCGGACGGATGCCACGGGCCCACAGCAGACTCCGGTACTTGTCGTGGTCGTAGCCCAGGTCGGCCAGCAGCGCGTCGGGCCGGTGTCTGGGGCGGCCGACGGCGCTGGCCACGGCCGGGACCTTGTCCAGCAGCGGCAGCAACTGCGTGACGTCGTTGCAAGGCGGGTAGCTTCATCGAGCTGCGCCTGTCTCAGCGACGGGGCGTGGCTCTCCCCCGCCGTCACCAGAGTGTTCGGATGGTTCCGCAGCTGCCGGCTCGTTCGATGCCGCCCAGGGAACCGCCTCGCTCCGCCGCCGTCCGGGCGGCCGTTGGTCGAGCTGATCGGGAGCCGTCGGCAGCCGAGGCCACCTTCACGATTGCCGGGATCCGGCAATGTCACGGAGCCCATTGCGCGTGTAAGCGATCTGTCAAAGACGCGTCAAAGACCTGTAAGGTTCCCCTCGGTGTGCCGGGAAGCCTGGTCGGCGAGTAGGGGATCGCTCTCTCTTTCGATCGGGGGTTTCGGCCATGGTGCTCATTGTGGTCTTCGGGGTGGCGCTGCTCATCGCGGTGCTGTTGTCAGGGCTCGCGGCCCGGACCGTGTTGTCCACCTCCTTCCTCTTTCTGGTCGGCGGCGCGCTGGTCAGTGACGGATTCCTCGGGCTGATCCACATCACGCCGGACAGTGAGATCGTGTCCGTGACGGCCGATCTGGCGCTGTTCGCGGTGCTGTTCACCGACGGCATGCACGTCTCCTTCCCGAAGCTGCGCGCCAACTGGAAGAACCCGGCCCGCGCCCTCGGGCTCGGCATGCCGGTCGCCTTCGTCGGCATGGCGCTGCTCACGCACTACCTGGTGGGCCTGGACTGGACGACGTCCTTCCTGGTCGGCGCAGTCCTGGCACCGACCGACCCGGTGTTCGCCTCGGCCATCGTGGGCCGCAAGGAAGTCCCGGCGAAACTACGGCAGTTGCTCAATGTGGAGAGCGGTATCAACGACGGGCTCGCCCTGCCCGTCGTCCTCATCTTCATCGCCGCGGCCGGGCCCACGTCCGGGCATGCTGAGGCCTCCCTGCCGAAGATCGCGCTGGAGCTGGTTCTCGGGCTGGTCTTCGGTGTCGTGCTGCCGCTGGTCGTGATCGGTCTCGTGCGGTTCCGGCTGCTGGGCGCCGAGCCGAAGCTGCAACCGCTGCTGCCGCTGGCGATCGGCGTGATCCTGTACGCGACGTGCCACCTCACGCACGCCAACCCCTACCTCGCGGCGTTCTCCGCGGGCGCGGTGCTCACCGCTCGCTCCCCGGAGGCGAAGACGGCGTTCGAGCCGCTCGGCGAGGCGCTGGCCGAGCTGGCGAAGTTCGCGGCGCTGCTCGTGTTCGGCGCGCTGCTCACCCCGCAGCTCTTCGGGGACCTGTCGGTGGGCGGCTACGTCGCCGTCGTGCTCGCCATCGTCCTGATCCGTCCGGCCTCGCTGCTGCTGTCGCTGGTCGGCACCCGGTTCACCCGGCAGGAGAAGCTGGTCGCCGCCTGGTTCGGACCGAAGGGCTTCGCCTCGGTGGTGTACGGGCTACTGGTGCTGCAGGCCGGGATCCCTCAGGGCGAGGAGGCGTTCACGCTCATCGCCGTCTGCATCGCCTTCTCGATCGTCGCGCACAGCAGCACCGACGTGCCGATCGCCCGCCTGTTCCACGTCGATGACCTGGCCGGGGTGCCCAGCGCCCGACAGGACGAGGACACCGCCCGCCCCACCGAGGAGACCGGCCACGCCGGCGCGTGAACTTGCCGAGCCTTGACCGTTCGCGACCACGAACACCATCGCGTCCCCGTTCGCCCTGGGCCTGCCGGTGTGAACCAGGAACCCCTCCGCCCGCGCCCTCAGCCGGGATACGGGTACGCGCTCAATCCTGCGCACTCGGCCCGCCCGGATCACCGACCGTCACCGGCTCGGTCGTGGCCCTGGTGGCTTCGACGTCTTGGCAATCACGTACGCGCCCGTGCAGACGGCCAGTCGATTCCGGCCGCGGCCAGGATGCGTCCGTACTTCGTGAGGCGGCGCCGGGCGAGGTACAGGCCGAGTGCCCACAGTGCGGCGAAGAACAGCCAGATGGCGGCGCAGACCAGCAGGGCGGTCAGGGTGAAGCCGGTCTGGGAGAGCGGGATGAGCATGGCGAGCGGGAGGATCACGAGGGCGATCAGGCCGCGCCGCCGGTGGCTGCGGCTGTAGTCGACCATGATGCGGGCGTGCAGCAGGTCGACATCGCGCCGGACTTGGGGCAGCGGGCGCAGGCGGCTTCCGCCGGGGCGCATGCCGGGCAGCGGGCCGCCCTGGAGCGCGGTGGGGTGCTGTTCGGCGGTGCGGGTGGCGCGCTCCACCGCGTCCGGTGTACGGCGGAAGGAGAAGTACGGGTTCGGGCTCCCCTTGGGTGAGATGGAGGACAGGCCGTCGTACTGGTAGCCGTACTGCTCGGCGACGTAGGCGAAGGCCGCGAACTTCCGCCAGGACCGCTGCAGATTGCGGGCGTCGTGCCGATGCGCGCCTTGCGAGCCGTCCCGCAGCAGGGCCTTCAGCTGGGGCTGCAGGAACATCGCGCCTCCTGGTTCCGTTTTTGCGGACACTGTCAGCATGCCGTAGCGGTGTGTTCACGACGATGGCGGAACCACTCACCTCACGGATAGCTTCCTATCACCTGGGTAATCAGGCTCCCCACGGACGGGAGGCGAGCGGCAGACGTAGGGGGATGAGCGGTGGGTTCGTCGAAGTATCCCAATCTGGGGTTTGATCCGGCGCCGGGAGATCTGGAGACCGTGCGGCTGATGGTCTCCGCGATCGGCCGGGTCAACCGGGACAGCGGCACCGCACAGACGCAGCTCAGCAAGATCGGTACGTCCGACGGGATCTGGGTGGGCAAGTCGGCCGAGACGTTCACGAAGTCCGTGGACAAGATTCCCCCGTACCTCAAGAAGGCGCTCGACTCCGTCGGCTCGGCTCACCGGGCGTTGTCGGGCTGGGAGACCAGCCTGGACGGGTTCCAGGCGCGGGCGCGCACGCTGGAGGAGGAGGCCGCCGCGGCCGCCCAGAAGGTGAGCACCGCGAAGGGCACCCTCGACGGCCTGCCGGAGAACACGTCCGCCCTTTCCGACAAGGAGAAGGACGAGCACGAAAAGGACAAACGGGGCAAGCAGAAGGCGTACGACACGGCCAACGACGAGCTGGAGGCCGTTCGCGGCCGAGCCCGCACTCTCCACGCGGAGTACACCACCGCGGCGGACGCCACGGCCCGCACGATCAAGGACGCCGCGGACGACGCTCCGCCGGAACCTGGCTGGTTCGACGACCTGGTGGACGGCTTCACGGACTTCCTGTCCGACGCCTGGAACGTCCTGTCGGACCCGAACTTCTGGAAACTGGTCGGCGACATCCTCGCCGACATCGCCATGGTCATCGGCGTGATCTGCCTCGTCGCCCTGGCCCTGGGCACCGGCGTGGGCGCCCTCGGTCTCATCGGCCTCATCGTCGGCATCGGCGCCCTGGCCGCGCACAGCGCCGCGATGATCGGTGGTGCCGAGGGCGTGACCTGGGAAACGCTCGCCTGGGACGCACTCGGCGTAGTCGCGGGCGGGGTGGGGCTCGCGGGCGCCAAGCTCGCCCAGGCCGGCCGGCTGATGGTGCAGTCCGGGCGGACGCTGCGTGCGTCCGAGGGCTTCATGGCGGCGCTCGGCAGGATCGGCCCCGGCGCCTGGGGGAACATCGCCAAGATCCCCAGCGGCATGGCCAACTCCCTGCGCGGTTTCGCCATGTCGGGCCAGGGCTGGGTCCATGTCGCCACCGGCAGGACGCTCGACGTCGTCGGGACGGTGACCGGCGCGGGCTTCGCGGCGGGCTCCAACACGAACGAGGGCCGGTGGCTGGACAGCGACTGGAACATCTCCGACATCCCCGTCGTCGGCCCGGCCGCCGGGTTCTTCGACTACGAGGCCCCTGACAATGAGCCCAAGACGATGGCGCCCGGCCCGCTGGGACCGCGGTTCGACGCGGGCACGACGCTCACGTCCGCCGGAGACAGCTTCACCAAGGGCCTGCAGCCCTCGAACTTCGGAACCGTCGCATGACCCACAACCCGGTCGAAGCCGCCACCGCGCGGGAGATTCCGTACGCCTTCCAGTACACCGTGCCCGACGAGTTCGTCCGCCTGCCCGACCTCACGGCCACCGAGGGGTGGCGCGAAGCCCTGGCCACACTCATCCCGGACGCCGACGAAGACCAACTCACCTCAGCCACCGAGCAGTTGCGTGCCACCCTGCCAGGACTGTCCGCGGGCGGCGAGGAAACCGTCGCCCTCACGGCCATGTGCCTGGGCACCGAGGACGTGGACGGTGACGAACGGCTGTCCATGGGTCTGCTCGCCGTCACCGTGAAACCCAGCGGGCACCGGGACCGGCTGCTGGCCGCCGAGGGCATCTATCGCGCGAAGGAGCAGAAGTTCTTCACCGGCGAGCGTGGGCTCCAAGAGCTCGATTTCGCGCTCGGCAAGGGCGTACAGGGCAGACAGGACATGCTGCTGGCGGCCAAACTGCCGTCCGGCCCCGGCGTCATGTCGGCATCCCTGCGGCTGCTCACCCTGCCCGCGGGCTTCGCGGCCGAGACCGGCATCGCCGACGTCGCCGGCACGGGGGAGGCAGTGCGTCCGACGCTTCCCATGGCCCTGCTCCAGCTGATCGTGCCGGCGCCACGCGACTACTGCGTGTACGTGACGATCTCCACGCCCTCGGTGTTCCTGCTGGACTCCTACTGCGGACGTCTGGCGCAGATCGGCCGGACGTTCACCTTCGAGGTGCCGGTGGCGGCAAAGGCCTGATCCTCAGTCGGTTGAGTAAGCGCTACTTATTGCTCTCGCTCGTCTTCTTCTTCAACTCGTCGTACAGCTTGTCATCCAGCTTCCGGAACTCCTCCGCCGCCTTCTTGGCGAACTTCGACACGCCCTTGGTGAGCTTGGACAGCTCCCCGAAGCCGTAGTCCCAGGAGTCCGCGAACTCGTCGCACGCGGACTCGAGACCACCGTGGCCGATCTGTGTCGAGTCGGCGTGCTTCATCTCCCTGGAGGCGGACTTCATCTGGCCCCCGCTGCTCTCCAGCGTGCCCGCCATCTCCAGCACTTCATCGCCCGCGAACTTCAGAAAGGACATTCCGGCTCCCCCAGTTTCCGAGCCACATGCATCGTCTGGTGGCTCAAGAGCAGTGACGTTAGGCGCGGGTGAGCGGTTTCACCAGCCGCTGGCGTTGCCCGGGCGGTCACACTTCCTTCTCCGGCCAGCCCAGGAGCCGCGCGCCGATCACCGCGGTCTGCAAGGTGTAACGGTGCACGGGTTCCGCCGGGTCGGCACCGGTGAGCTGGTGAACGCGTTCCAGGCGGTACGTCAGAGCGCGCACGCTCAGATTGAGGCGGCGAGCCGTTTCGGCCGCGACACAGCCGGTGTCGAAGTACGCGGTCAGGGTGTCGATGAGGGTTCCCGCGCCACCCCGCGCCGACCGCAGGGGCCCGAGGGTGTTGAGGACGAGGTCGGCCATCGCCTGCCGGTCGCGGGTGAGGACCGGATAGACGAGGAGATCCGCGGCGCGCAGCACGGGTTCGTCGAGATGCAGCCGGGGAGCCAGGTCGAGGGCGTTGAGGGCTTCCTCGTAGGAGTGGACGACGCCTCCGGCGCCCGGGTGGGGGCGTCCGATGGCGACCTGACCGCCGTCGGTGGCCGCGTGTGCCTGTTTGGCGAAGAAGGTCAGCACCTCTTCCTGGTCGCTGGGAGCGATGCAGATGAGCCGGCCGTCCTTGGTGGTGAGCAGGATGCGCCGCTCACCGAACCGGCTGACGAGTGCGCTCTCCACGTGCCGGGTGGCCGGATGGATGTCGTCGACCGGTTCGCGGCTCTGGGCGACGGCGACCGCGTGGGCCCGAGACAGAAGCAGTCCGAAGCGTTCGGCGCGCTCGGCCAGGCGTCCCAGGTCACTGCGGCCGTAGAGCAGGTCGTCGATGAACTCCCGGCGGGCGGCCTCCTCCTGGCGCACCGCGAGCTTTTGTGCCCGCTCGTGTCCTTCGGCGAAAGCGTCCACCGCCTGCTCGACCGCGGCCAGCAGGCGGTCGGTTTCGGCGGGTGTGGGGCTGGGCCAGGCTTCGCGGGTCGCGGACAGATGCCGGCGTACGAGCGTCCTCAGTCCGAACCCCGCCTCGGCGGCCCGCTCTCCCTGAACCCGTAGTGACTCCAGCTCATCGCGGGTCAGGCGGCGGCCGGTGGCGCAGACGTCGGCCAGGATCTGGGTGTACCCCGCCACATACTCGTCGGGGATCTCCAGCCGTGTCACGCGCTCTCCTCTTGCCCTTGACGCGCCGATGACGTCGTCCTGACGCACGGTAGACAAGGGTCGCAGACCCGCACGGATGATCGGGCTCGGCATGGGCGGCACTTCCGGTGTTGCCGAGTTCGAGCAACACGGCGGCGCGGGTGCCGCCGCAACGACAGGACCCGTCGCCTGTTGCCCGCCTTTCTGACAGGCCGGCCAACACGTCGTGGGCAGCAACCGGCACCCGGACCTGAGTGAACACTGCCGGGATCCGGCAATGCGAGGGCGGGTCTGCCACGGGCAAGATGTCCCCGGGGGAGTCACAGGTTGCCCGGGTGTCAATACCGGCAGGATGCCGGCGCTCGGCGCCGGCGCCCGGACTGCTCCATCGGTCAGATGCGATGACGCAATGAACGGGGGGGGACATGCGGGCGTTTCTCGAAGCGGCTACCGGCTTTCCCACTCTCCTGTTCACAGCCGCCCTCGTCGTGGTCGTCGGATTCTGGGTTCTCGTCGCCTTCGGCGTGGCAGGCTCCAACAGTTTCGACGCGGATGCGGATCTCGACAGCTGGGGCATGGGCGGCGTGCCGGTGGCGGTAGCACTGTCACTGTTGACGGCGCTCGGCTGGATCCTCGGTCTGGGTACGGCGATCCTGCTGGACGTGTTCGGGCCCTCGGGAGTCCTCGGCGGGCTGCTGCGCCTGGGTGTGCCAATCGGGGCTGTTCCGGCCGCCTGGCCGCTGACCCGCCTGTTCGTACTGCCGCTGCGCCCTCTCTTCCCCGATGAACCCCGGCCGTCCCGGCGCACCGAGGCTCACGTCGGCGGCGGTACCGCTTCGCCGTGTGCCACCGGCCATGCCGAGAAACCCTTCCGGGGCGCGCCGTATGTCTCCGCGATCGACTCGCGAGACAGCGCCGCCGCGCTCCCGACTCGGGATCGCGCTGCCTGAACCGCGCCGCCACCCGGGTCGGCCCGGCGCCTTCCTTCCTCGGGCCTTTCCTTCTTCGTGATGCAACTCCCCTACGCCTCAAGGACGTATGCCATGAATGCCATCTCTGTGGGCATCGGCGTGCTCGTCGCCGTTGTCCTGCTTGCCACACTCGCCCTACTGCTCGTCTTCTCCCGGCTGTTCCGCAAGGTGGAGCAGGGCAAGGCGCTGATCGTCTCGAAGATGCGGAAGGTCGACGTGACCTTCACCGGGCAGGTCGTGCTCCCGGTGCTGCACAAGGCCGAGGTGATGGACATCTCGGTGAAGACCATCGAGATCATGCGGGCCGGCCGGGACGGGCTGATCTGCCAGGACAACATCCGCGCGGACATCCGTATCTCGTTCTTCGTACGGGTCAACAAGACCGTCGAGGACGTCATCAAGGTCGCCCAGGCGATCGGCACGGCCCGGGCCAGCGACAAGGACACCCTGCAGGAACTGTTCAACGCGAAGTTCTCCGAGGCGCTGAAGACCGTCGGCAAGCAGATGGACTTCACCGACCTCTACACCAAGCGCGAGGAACTGCGGTACCGGATCATCGAGATCATCGGCATCGACCTCAACGGCTACAGCCTTGAGGACGCAGCCATCGACTACCTGGAGCAGACGCCGCTCTCCCAGCTCGACCCGGCCAACGTCCTGGATGCCCAGGGCATCCGCAAGATCACCGAGTTGACGGCCATCGAGCACGTGCGCACCAACGAGTTCCAGCGCACCGAGGAGAAGGAGATCACCCGGCAGAACGTCGACGCCCGGGAGGCCATCCTCGAACTGGAGCGCCGCCAGACCGACGCGGAGATCAAGCAGCGGCGGGAGATCGGCACCGTGCGGGCCCGTGAGGAGGCCGAGACGGCGCGGGTGGTGGAGGAGGAGCGGCTGCGGTCGCAGGGCGCGTTCCTCAAGACCGAGGAGCAGCTCGGCATCCAGCGCGAGAACCAGGCCCGTGAGGTGGCCGTCGCGCAGAAGAACCGCGAGCGGGTCATCGCCATCGAGAACGAGCGCATCGAGAAGGACCGTCTCCTCGAAGTCATCGCCCGGGAGCGGGAGACGGAGCTGACGCGGATCTCCGCCCAGAAGGAGGTCGAGGCGGAGAAGCGGGAGATCGCCGAGGTCATCCGGGAGCGCGTCGCGGTGGACCGTACGGTCGCCGAGCAGGAGGAGTCCATCAAGAAGCTGCGCGCCGTGGAGGAGGCCGAGCGCGACCGGCAGACGGTGATCATCGCCGCCGAGGCGCAGGCGCAGGAGAAGCTGGTCAAGGACATCAAGGCGGCCGAGGCCGCCGAGCAGGCCGCCGTACACCGCGCCGCCGAGCAACTCACGCTGGCGGAGGCGGGGTTGAAGGCCGCCGACCTGGACGCGCGGGCCAAGCTGCGGCTGGCCGAGGGCATCCAGGCCGAGGCGGCCGCCGAAGGGCTCGCGGCCGTCCAGGTCCGCGACAAGGAGGCCGAGGTCATCGAGAAGGCCGGCCTCGCCGAGGCGGAGGCCACCCAGGCACGCCTCAAGGCGGAGGCCGAGGGCGCACGGGCGAAGGCGCACGCGGAGGCCGAGGCGATCGGCGGTCGGCTGAAGGCCGAGGCGGCCGGGCTGACCGAGAAGGCCGCCGCGATGGCCGCCCTCGACGACGCCTCCCGCGGCCACGAGGAGTACCGGCTGCGCCTGGAGGCCGAGAAGGACATCCGGCTGGCCGGCCTGGAGGTGCAGCGGCAGGTCGCCGAGGCCCAGGCCACGGTGCTGGCGACCGGCCTGGAGAACGCCGACATCAACATCGTCGGCGGGGAGTCCGTCTTCTTCGACCGCCTCGTCTCCTCGATCGCGCTCGGCAAGAGCGTCGACGGCTTCGTCCAGCACTCCGAGACCGCGCAGGCCCTCGCCGGGCCGTGGCTGAACGGCACGTCGAGCTTCACCGACGACCTCAGCCGCGTCCTCGGCTCGGTCTCCACGGCCGATGTGCAGAACCTGACCGTCTCCGCGCTGCTGATGAAGCTGATGCGGACGGGCGGCGCCAACGCCGGCCGCCTGGAGCAGCTCATGGACCGGGCGGGCGAACTGGGCCTGGCCGACCTGCCGCTCGCCGAGTTCAACGGCGGCGTCAAGGCCTGATCATCCGCCCCACGGTCCGGAGCTGCTGCCCAGGGGACGGCAGCTCCGGACCTCGCTCCTCGAAGGGAAGCTGGACCATGGCAACCGGCCCGGACACCGGTACGCACGAGGCGCTCGACACCGGCACGTACGAAGTGCTGCGCGGCCGACTCGCCGCGCAGGCCGCCGACCTCGCCCGGCGCGCCGAGGCGCTCAACGCCCGCCGCACCGAGGAGTTCGGCTCGACGCGGCTCGAACTCACCGGCACCGAGCACATCCGCACCGAGCGCCAATGCGTTCCTCGCGACCTCGTCGCCGTCGGTGACCGCCTGCTGTTCGGCCACAACGTCTTCCTCGGCACCAAGCCGGAGACGACGGTGGGCGACGTCTTCGCGTTGTACGACCACGACCTGAACCGGCTGCCCGAGGACGCCGTCCCCGGCCTCCTCGACGACCCGGCCTTCGTACGGGAGTTCGCCGCCCTCCACCGCTACTACCGCCAGGCCCATCTCCTCCAACTGCGTCGCGTGGACGGCAAGTTGCTGGCTGTCTTCCAGACCGGTGAGAAGGCCGAGGACATCCGTGTCCTGCGCTGGACGCTGTCCGACGACGACCGGGCGTCCTTCCTCGACGCGCGCGGCGAACGCGATCACGTCTTCCCGCCGTCCCACGACTTCGAGTGGACCGCGGCGACCCGTGAGGACCACGTTCTCGGCCGCCACCCGCATGTCTCCGTTCAGGGCGAGCTCTTCGTCGAGACGGTCGGCGGGACCCTCACCGTCAAGGTCGAGGACGACACCGAGACCGCAGAGGGGATCTACGCCGAGCCGGTCGACGAGCCGCTCCAGTCCCTCGCCGACGCCGACATCGCCCACGCACGCGTGGGCGCCCTGGTCCTGTTGCGGATCCACCCCTACAAGGAGGACGCGCCTCGGTACCTGGTGTTCAACACGCTCACCAGAGCCGTCGTACGCCTCGACGGCATCGGACAGGCCTGCCGCCGCCTGCCCGAGGACCAGGGCATCGTCTTCCCGGGCGGCTACTGCCTGGCCACCGGCGCGTACAAGACCTTCGACGCGACCGACACGGCCGACCTGGAGTTCGAGCGCATGGTCCGCTCGCCCAACGGCGAGGACGTGCTCTTCGCGTTCCACGCGCGCGCGGAGGGCCGCAGCCTGCTTCTGCCCTACAACCTGATCCGCAAGGAGGTCGCCACCCCGCTGTCCTGCCACGGCTGGGCCCTCTTCGACGACGGCACACTCATGGTGCTGCGCACCGGCGGCGACGAGCCGGCCCGCGTCCATCCCGTCCAGCTGTGGCGCTCCCCGTACGTCTCCGACACCCACGCGGCCACCACCCCCACCGGCACCGGCCCGCTGGCCCGCGTGGGCAACGCCGACCTCGTACGCGGCATCTCCGACTGCCTGTCCATCACCCGCGCGGTCGCGGACATGACCCCGACCGGCGAGGTGTACGAGGCCCTGGTCGCCGCCTGCGTGCGCGCCGCCGACACCTACCACTGGCTCGGCGACGCCGAACTGGGCAGTCTGCGCACCCCGTTGGACGAGGTCCGGGCCACGGTCGGGCAGGTGCTGACCGAGTTCGAGACCGTGCAGGCCCTCACCCGGCAGGCCGCCGAGGCCCTCGACGAGGCGGCCCAGCGCATCACCTCACTCGTACGGCGTCTGCGCGGCGAGGTGCCGCGGGACGCCGCCGCCTGGGTGAGCGGACTGACCGAACTGCGCCACGCACAGGGCCACTTGCTGACGCTCAGAGAGAGGCGGTACGCGGACACCGCCCGCATCGAGGCGTTGGCCGAGGACGTCGAGGCCGACCTCGCCGCATTCGGCCGGCGCGCCGTCGCCTTCCTGGCCCGCGAGGACGCGTTCACCGGCCACCACCAGGACATCGAGCACCTCGTCGCGGACGCCGAGTCGATCGCCACCGTCGCCGAGGGCGCGCCGGTCACGGCCCGGCTGGACGAACTGGCCGACGGGCTGCGGACCGTCACCGAGGTCGTCGCCGGCCTCGACATCGGCGACGCCACGGTCCGTACGTCCATCCTGGAGCGCATCGCCGCAGTGCTGGGCGGCGTGAACCGCGCCCGCGCCACGCTGGACGCCCGCCGCCGCGAACTCCTCGACCGCGAGGGGCGGTCCGAGTTCGCCGCCGAGTTCGCGCTCCTCGGCCAGTCCGCCGCCGGCGCGCTCACCGCCGCGGACAGCCTGGAGTCCTGTGACGAGCAACTCGCGCGTCTGCTCGTCCAGTTGGAGACTCTGGAGTCGCGTTTCGCGGAGTTCGACGACTTCCTCGGCCGGCTGGCGGACAAGCGAACCGAGGTCTACGAGGCGTTCTCCGCCCGCAAGCAGACCCTCGCCGACGCCCGCGCCCGCAGGGCCGAACAGCTCGCCGCCTCGGCAGAGCGGGTTCTGGAGACCGTCGTCCGGCGTGCGGCCACTGTCGCCGACACCGACGCGGTGAGCGCGTACTTCGCCTCCGACCTGATGGTCGCCAAGGTCCGGCGGACCGCGGACGAGCTGCGCGACCTGGGCGACCAGGTACGGGCGGAAGAGCTGGACGGCCGACTGCGGGCCGCCCGCCAGGAGGCGGCCCGCGCCCTGCGCGACCGCACCGACCTCTACGCGGACGACGGCCGCACCATCCGCCTGGGCCGCCACCGCTTCACCGTCAACACTCAGCCCCTCGACCTCGCACTGGTTCCGCACGGCGACGGCCTTGCCTTCGCGCTGACCGGCACGGACTACCGTTCGCCCGTGACGGACCCGGAGTTCGCGGCGACCCGCCCGTACTGGGACCGGCCGCTGGCCTCCGAGTCCCCCGAGGTCTACCGGGCCGAACACCTAGCCGCCCGGCTCCTGGACGAGCACGGCCCGGCTCACCTGGCCGAGGCCGACGACCTCGCCGCCCTCGTACGGCAGGCCGCGCAGGCGTCCTACGACGAGGGCTACGAGCGCGGGGTCCACGACCACGACGCGACCGCGATCCTCGCCGCGCTGCTGCGGCTGCACGAGGGAGCGGGCCTGCTGCGGCACCGGCCGGACGCCCGCGCCGCGGCCCAGCTCTTTTGGGCCCACGGCGCCGCCGCCGAGGTCCGCGAGAGCTGGGCGCTGCGGGCGGTGTCGCTGGCCCGCGCCCGCGACACGTTCGGGCTCGCCCCGGCGATCGCGGACTTCCAGGCGGAGCTGGCGACCGCGATGCGTCGGACGGAGCCGACGCGCGTGACGTGCCAGGGGGACACCGGGGCACTCGCCTCCGCGTACCTCTTCGAGGAGCTGACAGCCGGGCCCGAGGGGTTCGTCATCAGTTCGGCCGCGCGCACACTGCTCGACAAGTTCCGGCACACGGTGGGCACTTCGGCGTACGACGAGGACCTCGCCGTGCTCGACGACCTCGCCGCACGCCGCCAGCTGGTGGAGGCGTGGCTGTCCGCGTACCTCTCCGCCACCGGCACACACCCTGCCCCCGGCGACCTCACCGAAGCCGTGGCCGCCGAACTCTGCCCGACCCTGCCGCGCTACGAGTCCGACGCGCCGGTGACCGAGATCGTCGAGGGCCTCCTCGGCACCCACCCGCGCATCACCGGCCGTACGCTCACGATCCGCATCGACGAACTCCTCGCCCGTACCCGCGACTTCCGCAGCCACGACGCGCCCGGCCACCGCGCCTACCAGCGGCAGCGCACGGCCCTGGTCGCCGCCGAGCGATCCCGTGTCCGGCTGGACGAGTACCGTCCGCGAGTGATGACCGCCTTCGTCCGCAACCGGCTCATCGACGAGGTCTACCTCCCGCTCATCGGCGACAACCTCGCCAAGCAACTCGGCACGGCCGGTGACGGCCGGCGCACCGGCACGGGCGGCCTGCTCCTGCTCATCTCGCCACCCGGCTACGGCAAGACGACGCTCGTGGAGTACGTCGCGGACCGGCTCGGCCTCGTCCTGGTCAAGGTCAACGGCCCGGCCCTCGGGCGCGCGATCACCTCTCTCGACCCGGCCGAGGCTCCGAACGCCACGGCCCGCCAGGAGATCAAGAAGATCAACTTCGCGCTGGAGGCGGGCAACAACACCCTCCTCTACCTGGACGACATCCAGCACACCTCGCCCGAACTGCTGCAGAAGTTCATCCCGTTGTGCGACGCCACCCGCCGCATCGAGGGCGTGTGGAACGGCGAGCCCCGCACCTACGACCTGCGCGGCAAGCGCTTCGCGGTCTGCATGGCCGGCAACCCCTACACCGAGTCGGGCGACCGCTTCCGCGTACCGGACATGCTCGCCAACCGCGCCGACGTCTGGAACCTCGGCGACGTCCTGACCGGCAAGGAGGACGCCTTCGCGGTCAGCTTCATCGAGAACGCCTTGACCGCGAACGCGACCCTGGCCACCCTCGCGGGCCGCGACCGCACCGACCTCGACCTGCTGATCCGGCTGGCTGAGAACGACTCCACGGCCGACGCCGACCAACTCACCCACCCCTACGCCCCCGCCGAACTGGAGCAGATCCTCGCCGTCCTGCGCCACCTGCGCACCGCGCGCGAGACGGTCCTGGCGGTGAACGCGGCCTACATCGCCTCCGCCGCCCAGTCCGACAGCACCCGCACGGAACCGCCCTTCCAACTCCAGGGCTCCTACCGCAACATGAACAAGATCGCCCAGCGCATCCAGCCCGTCATGAACGACACGGAGCTCGCCGCCGTCATCCACGACCACTACACGGCCGAGGCCCAGACCCTCACCACCGGAGCCGAGACGAATCTGCTGAAGCTGGCCGAGCTCCGCGGCACCCTCGACACCGAACAGGCCGCGCGGTGGGCCGAGTTGAAGACCACGTACGCCCGCACGCAGGCTCTCGGCGGCCCGGAGGGCGACCCGCTCACCCGAGCCGTCGCCGCCCTCGGCCTCCTCGCCGACCGCGTGGCCGCCGTCGAGTCGGCGATCACCCGCGCCACCGACCCCCGCCACCTCATCGCCAACCCTGCCGCCCGCCACGCGGCCCGCCGCACGGGATGAATCCTGGAAGCCGTCTGCGGTCGACAAGGGTGGCGATCATGCCCCACGTCGACCGATGACGTTACGGATGCTCACCGATCGCTGCCCCTGGTTGGCGTGGAGAGGCGGACGGCAGGGGGGTCGGAGGTGACACGGTCGGCCTTGGCCGCGTCGGCGAGGGCGGCGGCTGCGGCTTGCGCGGCCTGGGCCGTGTCGTTGGCGGCCTGCTCGGCCATGTCGTCCGAGGGCTTCTCGCGGGTGGCCGGCGACTGGGGCAGCACCTCGGTGAAGGCGCGGGACACGCCCTGGAGTGCGGCGGTGATCTCGCTGGGGATCACCCAGAAGTTGTTGCCCGAGCCCTGGGCGAGTTGGGGCAGTGTCTGGAGGTACTGGTAGGCGAGCAGCTTGGGGTCGGGGTCGTTGCGATGTACGGCCTGGAACACCTCGTCGATGGCCCGGGACTGGCCCTCGGCCTGAAGGATCGCGGCGGTCCGGTTGCCCTCCGCGCGCAGGACGGCGGCCTGCTTGTCGCCTTCGGCGGTGAGGATCTGGGACTGGCGTTGCCCCTCGGCCCCGAGAATCGCGGCCCGCTTGTCCCGCTCGGCCCGCATCTGTTTCTGCATCGCGTCCTTGATGGACTGCGGAGGGTCGATGGCCTTGATCTCCACCCGGTTGACCCTCAGCCCCCATTTACCGGTGGCCTCGTCCAGCACACCACGCAGCTGGCTGTTGATGGTGTCCCGTGAGGTGAGGGTCTTTTCCAGGTCCATGGATCCCACGACGTTGCGCAAGGTGGTGACGGTGAGCTGCTCGACCGCCTGAAGGAAATTCGCGATCTCGTAGAAAGCCGCTCGTGGGTCGGTGACCTGGAAGTACAGAACGGTGTCGATCTCGACGACCAGGTTGTCCTCGGTGATGACCGGCTGTGGTTTGAAGGACACGACCTGTTCTCGCAGATCGATCACCGGGTGAAC
>NZ_JBFAHW010000144.1:0-25615 GCF_040654355.1 Streptomyces sp. NPDC050704
CCACCCTCGGCGGCACGGTCGACAACACAGGTGCCCGCGAGTACGGCCGTACGGAACTGCACGTCTCCAAGTCGGCCCAGAGGATGGGACGGGTAGGGGCGGCGGGGGCGAGAAACGGTCAGGTCTGTTCCGCCGCACCTGCCAGGCCCAGTACCAGTAGTCGGGTGAAGGCCTGGGCCCATGCCGGGTCCACTCGTTCCGCGCTGACCAGGGTGCGGTGCATGACCGCGCCTGCCACCACGTCGAAGATCAGGTCGGTGGTGCGGGCCGCCGTGTCGGGGTCGGTCTCCGGCGGCAGTTCGCCGCGTGTCTGGGCGCGTGCCCGGCCCTCCAGGACCAGACGTTTCTGGCGGTCGACGACGGAGGCGCGGATGCGTTCGCGCAGGGCCGCGTCGCGGGTGGACTCGGCGACCACGGCCATCAGGCCGCCGCGTGTCTCCGGGCGGTCCAGGATCGCCGCGAGTTGCAGCACCACACCCTCGATGTCCGCGGCGAGACTGCCCCGGTCGGGCATCTCCAGTTCGTCGAAGAGGGCTGCCACCGCGTCCACCACGAGCTCGTTCTTGCCCGCCCAGCGCCGGTAGAGCGTCGTCTTGGCGACCCCGGCGCGGCCGGCGACATCCCCCAGGGTCAGTTTGGACCAGCCTAGTTCGACCAGTGCCGCACGCGTCGCGGCCAGGATCGCGGCGTCCGCGGTGGTGCTGCGCGGACGTCCCGTGCGGGGGCCTGGGGTGCGACTCTGCATGTCGGCGACCATATCCGGCCGTTGTGTGAAGTGGTGAGGGAGATCACCGGAACAGGGGTGCGGTGGGCACCCTGGGACAGTTACGCTACGGATCGTAGCGAAAGCGGATATGTGAGCGACGGCCACGCGGGCGCCAGGTGGGGACCGGCGCCGGAAGCACGTAAACAGGCCCGGCTTTCACAACGCTTTTCACACGGGTGCGCGGAGGGGGGAGGATAGACGCATGCAGCCACGGAACATGTCCATGAGCGGAGTCGTCGACCTCGCCGCGGTGAAGGCGGCCCAAGAGGCCAAGGCGAAGGCGGAGCAGGCGCGCGCCGAAGCGGCGAGGCAGGGTGGGGGAGACGCCGGCGCCGGGGTGTCCCCATCGAGCCTCGTCATCGATGTCGACGAGGCGGGTTTTGAGCGTGACGTCCTGCAGCGCTCCACCGAGGTGCCCGTCGTCATCGACTTCTGGGCCGAGTGGTGCGAGCCGTGCAAGCAGCTGAGCCCCCTTCTGGAGCGGCTCGCCGTTGAGTACAACGGCCGGTTCGTCCTCGCCAAGATCGACGTCGACGCGAATCAGATGCTGATGCAGCAGTTCGGGATCCAGGGGATCCCGGCCGTTTTCGCGGTGGTGGCCGGGCAGGCCCTGCCGCTCTTCCAGGGCGCCGCCCCGGAGGCGCAGATCAGGGGCACCCTGGACCAGCTGGTGCAGGTCGCCGAGGAGCGCTTCGGGCTTACCGGCCTGACCGTCGACGCCGGCGCCGACGCCGACGCGCCGCAGGGCGAGGCCCCGGCGGTCGCCGAGGTGCCGGCCGGTCCGTACGACGCGCTGCTCGAAGCCGCCGTACAGGCTCTGGACGCGGGTGACTTCGGCGGTGCGGTGCAGGCGTACAAGAACGTACTGAGTGACGACCCGGGCAATACGGAGGCCAAGCTGGGGCTCGCCCAGGCCGAGTTGCTCCACCGTGTGCAGGGCGCCGATCCGCAGCAGGTGCGCAAGGCGGCCGCCGAGAACCCCGGTGACGTGCAGGCACAGATCACGGCGGCCGACCTGGATCTGGTCGGCGGCCATGTCGAGGACGCCTTCGGGCGGCTTGTCGACACCGTGGCGCGTACGGCGGGTGACGACCGGGACGCGGCGCGGGTGCGGCTGCTGGAGCTCTTCGAGGTCGTCGGCGCCGACGACCCGCGGGTGACGGCGGCGCGCAGGGCACTGGCCCGGGCGCTGTTCTGACCTGACCAGTCCTTGACGGGTCGTTGACCAGTTGCTAAACGCTGTGACCCGTGGTGCCCGAGTGAAAGATTTGGCGACAGAGCGACTCTGCGGCCGCGTTTTACCAAATCTTGGTAAACGCGGCCGCTGTTACTTGGAGTAAGCCAGGGGCGGTGATCTGTCGGATTCCGTCCAAAGTTCGATGACTTTGTCACCACCCTTGACACCACCCAGAGTTGCCGGTCGATACCGACGGGTCGTTGTTCGGTTATCCGGCCGTTACTAGCCAGTAACGAACCCCCTTGCGGGGGAGGCGAGAATGCACCACGATCGGCGACGCTCGGTCCATTCCCCCACCCCGACAGCCAATCGGGTCCCGGGGTTTTTCTGGGTCCCCACCGAGTAGGGACCGGCGGCAGTGGCGCCGGTTCCTGGGCAGGGGGGTCTCCGTCGTTCGGCGGAGCCTGTCCGGCAGGTTGTGCGTGATGTGCGTCAGGCGCGACCAGTGGTTGTCGCTCGGGGGTGATCGCCGGTTGGTTCGGGTGCGGTTCGCCTGAAGCGTGCGGGCGCTCTCCTTCCCGAGGACGTAGCACTTCTCCCATCCCTGCCCGGCTGAGCCGCCTTCCGGAGGCAGCCAGGGCCGGAGATGTACGTCCGAGAAGGAGGAAATATGGAGTCCCAGGTGCGTGGCGGGACCAGATGGAAGCGGTTCGCGGTCGTCATGGTGCCCAGCGTGGCCGCGACTGCCGCGATAGGTGTCGCCCTGGCTCAGGGTGCTCTCGCCGCGTCGTTCAGTGTTTCCGGTCAGTCGTTCAAGGTGACGGTCGACCGGCTTGATGGTGTTGGCTTCTCGCAGTACGGGGCCATTGATTCGGGTTACACGCTCAAGGGCGAGAAGACGGCGCACCCGGTCGCGGTGTCGACGTTCAAGTCCGCGACGCTGAAGAACATGTGTCAGTCCGTGGTCACCCCGGACGTCCCGCTGCTCGGCTCCGTCAGCCTGACGCTGAAGGCGGGCGGCGGTGACACTCCGGTCAAGGCCGAGAACCTGTACATCGACGTCGAGGAGCTCGAGGCCGACGCGACGTTCCGCAACATCGACATCGGTGTTGCGGCCAAGGACGCCAACAAGGGTGCGGGTCTCGCCAAGGGTGACCAGGCCAACCCGTACGGGTTCGCGCAGCAGGCCGAGACGGCCACGCTGACGGACGTGAAGCAGACGGCGTGGGCGACCACCGCCGGAACCTTCAAGCTCAGCGGTCTGAAGATGTCGCTCTCCAGGGGCGTCAAGGAGTGCTACTAGGCACTCCGTGGGTGGGTGAGGGGGCTCTCTGTGCCGCCTCGCCCGCCCGTCCCTTCTCGTAGTACGTGAACCACTCTCACAGCAACGCCGTTCCAGGGAGCTGTTTTCCATGAGCGCCGAGACTCCTGCCGAGACTCCCGCCGCACGCGGTCAATTCACCTACTGGCGGCTGCGGTTCCGTGCCTGGCGGGGTGGCCGGCCGTTCTGGGCCGGCCTGTTCATCCTGCTCGGCGGATTCCCGATCGCGTACCTTCCGTACGCGAATCTCCAGATCGGGCATCTCACGCTGGCCATGGCGACGACCGCGGGTGCCGGTTCTCTCATCATCGGTGTGCTCCTGGGCGTTCTCGGAATCAGTCTCTGGTACCAGAAGCACATCCGGACCTTCGCCGGTGTCGCGGCGATCCTGCTGGGGCTCGTATCGCTCCCGGTGTCCAACTTCGGAGGCTTCTTCGTCGGCTTCCTGCTCGCCCTGGTGGGCGGCGGGATGGCCGTGGCCTGGGTGCCGGGCGCCGAACCCGGCGCGAGCCCGGCCGCGACGGACCGTACGGACAAGGGAGACGCTCCGGAGGCCGTGGCGGCCAACGGGGCGAGTGAGCCGAACGATCTGTCAGGAACGAGCCCGACGAACGGGGCGAACGGGAGGCACAGTGCCGGCTGACGAGGTGCGACACGCGGGCTCCGCGGGTGAGCCCCGTGCGAGAACCGGGCCGCGGCACGCAGCCCCGAAGAAGCCGTTGTTCACCAGGTTGCACGTGCCCGCGGGCAAGGCGATAGCCATCGCGTCGATGCCGACCGCGCTCATCATGGGCATGGGGTTCTCGACGTTGGCCCAGGCCGATGACAAGCCCTCCGCGAAGAACAACCTGACGATCGACGAGTACAAGGACTGCGTCGAGGCGCTGGAAGGGGCCGACGAGGCCGAGAAGGACAAGGGCAAGGACGCGGACGCCTCGGCGTCGCCGTCGCCGTCCGCCTCGACGAGCGCCCCCGCGGCGGACGACGACAAGGAGGAGCCGGGCTCCTCGGGCGAGAAGCCCGCGGGCGACGACTCGTCGGACAACGGCTCTTCGTCGGATTCAGGTTCCGACGACAAGCCCGAGCCGACGCCGTCCCCCTCGGAGTCCAAGGCGCCGGCCGAGAAGACCGAACCGACGCCGACCCCGACGCCGTCCCCCTCGGAGTCGAAGAACCCGCTCGACCCGCTGGGCCTCGGCGAGGCGATCAAGGACATCTTCACGCCCGACGAGAAGGAGACGGCGACCCCCACGCCGGCTCCCTCCGCGTCGGCCCCGGCGGCCGAGAAGCCGGCGGAGAAGCCTGCCGACAAGCCCGAGGACACGGCCAAGGACCCGGTCGGGGACACGGTCGACAAGGTCGAGGACGCGGCCAAGGGCGTCACCGACAAGGCGACCGAGGCAGCCGAGGACACCAAGGAGAAGGCGGAGGCGGCAGCGGAGGAGGCTGCCGCGTCCCCGACTCCCAGCCCGTCCGCGAGCTCCACCACGGACCCGGACGACTGCCCGGCCGCCACGGAGGACGAGGGCGGTGTCGAGCAGGGCATCCCCGCCCTGGCCGACGACCCCTGGCAGCTGCAGGCCAGCTCGCTGCTGCTCAAGGGCGCCGACTACCAGGGCATCGTCAAGGTGAAGACCGCCAACGGCACGGTCAAGGAGGTCCTGAAGTACGTGATCTCCGACGGCACCGACATCGGTGATCTGCACCAGACCGTCGATGACCAGGATGCCGGGGTGAAGTACCACGTACAGGGGGCCAAGGGCTCGACGTCCACCATCCGTGACGGCAAGACGATCATGTACACGGAGAGCATCTCCGGCAACCTGCTCGGTCTGATCCCGATCACGTTCGACCCGAAGCACCCGCCGCCGCTGAACATCCCGCTGATCTACTTCACGAACGTGAAGGTCATTCAGGCCGCTCAGTTCGGCGGGACGCTGACCATCCCGGGGATGCGTCAGTACAACACGCCGCTCGGATAGTCCCCCAGTCCCCCAAGACTGGTTCGGGAGCCGCACAACGCCTGAGGGCGCCCCCTGCGTGCAGGAGGCGCCCTCAGGCGTTGCCAGGCGTTGTACGGGGCGCCCAGAGGCGTCCAGGGGCTGATCCAGCCGGATCGGCCGGATCAGCCGCCCAGGTGGTGCACCCGCACCATGTTGGTGGTGCCGGCGACACCGGGGGGCGAACCGGCGGTGATGATCATGATGTCGCCGTCGTTGAAGCGGTTGAGCTTGGCGATCTCGGAGTCGACGAGGTCGACCATCTCGTCCGTGCTGTTCACGAACGGCACCAGGTGGGACTCGACACCCCAGCTCAGCGTCAGCTGGTTGCGCGTGCCCTCCTCCGTGGTGAAGGCCACGATCGGCTGGGCGGCACGGTAGCGGGACAGCCGGCGGGCGGTGTCACCGGACTTGGTGAAGGCCACCAGGCCCTTGCCGCCCAGGAAGTCCGCGATCTCGCACGCGGCACGGGCAACCGAACCGCCCTGGGTGCGCGGCTTCTTGCCCGGCACGAGCGGCTGCAGGCCCTTGGAGAGCAGCTCCTCCTCGGCCGCGACGACGATCTTCGACATCGTCTTCACGGTCTCGATCGGGTACGCGCCCACGCTGGACTCCGCCGACAGCATGACCGCGTCCGCGCCGTCCAGGATCGCGTTGGCAACGTCGGAGGCCTCGGCGCGGGTGGGGCGGGAGTTGGTGATCATCGACTCCATCATCTGGGTCGCGACGATCACCGGCTTGGCGTTGCGGCGGCACAGCTCCACGAGGCGCTTCTGCACCATCGGGACCTTCTCCAGCGGATACTCGACGGCGAGGTCGCCGCGGGCCACCATCACACCGTCGAAGGCCGCGATCACGGCCTCCATGTTCGCCACCGCCTGCGGCTTCTCCACCTTGGCGATGACGGGGACCCGGCGGCCCTCCTCGTCCATGATCTTGTGGACGTCGTTCACGTCGTGGGCGTCGCGCACGAAGGAGAGCGCCACCAGGTCGCAGCCCATCCGCAGGGCGAAGCGCAGGTCGTCGACGTCCTTCTCGGACAGCGCAGGCACGTTCACGGCCGTGCCGGGCAGGTTGATGCCCTTGTGGTCCGAGATCACGCCGCCCTCGATGACGACCGTCCTGACCTGGGGGCCCTCGACCTCGACGACCTTGAGCTCGACGTTGCCGTCGTTGATCAGGACCTGGTCGCCCTTGGAGACGTCGCCCGGCAGGCCCTTGTAGGTCGTGCCGCAGATCGACTTGTCGCCGGGGACGTCGTCGGTCGTGATGGTGAACTCGTCACCCCGCTCGAGCTCGACGGGACCCTCGGCGAACGTCTCCAGCCGGATCTTCGGGCCCTGCAGGTCGGCGAGCACGCCGATGGCGCGGCCCGTCTCCTCGGAGGCGGCCCGGACGCGGTCGTACCGCCCCTGGTGCTCGCTGTGCGAGCCGTGGCTGAAGTTGAAGCGGGCCACGTTCATACCGGCCTCGATCAGCGAGACGAGCTGCTCGTGCGAGTCGACGGCTGGGCCCAGAGTGCAGACGATTTTGGAACGGCGCATGGGGGCGATCCTATCGGTTTGTTTCGCTACGGAATATTCCGTCTGGTGGAAGATACAAATGGGCGGGTACGCGCTCAGGCGTGGCCCTGACCGGCGTCTCGGGCGGCCCTGTCGGCGACCCCGTTCGCGTTCCCGTTCCCGTTGCTCACGAGTGCGTAGGTCTGGCTGGCGATCTCCAGTTCCTCGTCGGTCGGCACCACGGCGACCGCGACCCGCGCGCCCTCGGGGGAGACCAGGCGCGGTTCGTCGGACCGTACGGCGTTCAGCGCGTCGTCGACCGTCAGGCCCAGCTCGTCCAGGTCCGCGACCGCGGCCTCGCGCACCGGGGCGGCGTTCTCCCCGACCCCCGCCGTGAAGGCCACCGCGTCGACCCTGCCGAGCACCGCGTAGTAGGCGCCGATGTACTTCTTCAGCCGGTGTATGTAGATGTCGAAGGCGAGCTCGGCCTGTTCGTCGCCCTCTTCCACGCGGCGGCGGATCTCCCGCATGTCGTTGTCGCCGCAGAGGCCGATCAGGCCGCTCTTCTTGTTGAGCAGATTGTCGATCTCGTCCGTGGACATCCCGCCAACGCGCATCAAATGGAAGATGACCGCGGGATCGATGTCACCGGACCGCGTACCCATCACGAGCCCCTCCAAGGGCGTGAGCCCCATCGAGGTGTCCACGCACCGGCCGCCCCGCACGGCCGACGCCGAGGCGCCGTTGCCGAGGTGCAGCACGATGACGTTCACGTCCTCCGGCGCTTTCCCGAGCAGCTTCGCCGTCGCCCGGGACACGTACGCGTGCGAGGTCCCGTGGAAACCGTAGCGCCGGATGCGGTGCTCGTCGGCGGTCTTCACGTCGATCGCGTAGCGGGCCGCGGACTCCGGCATCGTCGTGTGGAAGGCGGTGTCGAAGACGGCGACCTGGGGGAGGTCGGGGCGCAGCGCCTGTGCCGTACGGATACCGGTGAGGTTGGCCGGGTTGTGCAGGGGCGCCACCGGGATGAGGCGCTCGATCTCGGCGAGGACGGTCTCGTCGACGACCGTCGGCTGGGTGAAGGTCTGGCCGCCGTGCACCACGCGGTGGCCGATCGCGGCCAGCTCGGGGGAGTCAAGGCCGAGCCCGTCCCTGGCCAACTCCTCGGCGACGGCCTTCAGCGCCGCCTCGTGGTCGGCGATCCGGCCGGTCGTCTCGCGCGGCTCGCCGCCGTTCGCGAGCGGCGAGTGCTTCAGGCGGGAGCTCTCCTCGCCGATCCGCTCGACGAGGCCCAGGGCCAGCCGGCTGCTGTCGCGCATGTCGAGCAGCTGGTACTTCACCGAGGAGGAACCGGAGTTGAGGACGAGGACGCGGGTGGCGCTCACTGGGTGGAAGCCTTCTGGATCGGGGACGGGGACGGCGAAGTCTGGGGCGAGGGCTGGGCCTGGGCCTGGATCGCGGTGATGGCGACCGTGTTCACGATGTCGCCGACGAGTGCGCCGCGGGACAGGTCGTTGACCGGCTTGCGCAGGCCCTGGAGGACCGGGCCGACGGCGATCGCGCCGGCCGAACGCTGCACGGCCTTGTACGTGTTGTTGCCGGTGTTGAGGTCCGGGAAGATCAGCACGGACGCCTGCCCGGCGACCTTCGACTCCGGCAGCTTCGTGGCCGCGACGGACGGCTCGACGGCGGCGTCGTACTGGATCGGGCCCTCGATGCTCAGGTCGGCGCGGCGCGCGCGGACCAGCTCGGTGGCCTCGCGCACCTTGTCGACGTCCGCGCCCGAACCCGACGTACCGGTCGAGTACGAGAGCATCGCGATCCGCGGTTCGACCCCGAACTGCTCGGCGGTGGCAGCGGACTGGATGGCGATGTCGGCCAACTGCTCGGCGTTCGGGTCGGGGTTGACCGCGCAGTCGCCGTACACGAGGACCTTGTCGGCCAGACACATGAAGAAGACCGAGGAGACGATGGACGCGTCCGGCTTCGTCTTGATGATCTCGAAGGCCGGGCGGATGGTGGCCGCCGTGGAGTGCACGGACCCGGACACCATGCCGTCGGCGAGGCCCTCCTGGACCATCAGCGTGCCGAAGTAGTTCACGTCGGAGACGACGTCGTACGCGAGCTCGACGGATACGCCCTTGTGGGCCCGGAACTCGGCGTACCGCTCGGCGAAACGGTCGCGCAGCTCGGAGGTGTGCGGGTCGATCAGCTGGGCGCCGCCGAGGTCGATGCCGAGGTCGGCGGCCTTCTTGCGGATCTGGTCGACCGGGCCGAGCAGCGTGAGCTCGCAGACACCGCGGCGCAGCAGCACCTCGGCGGCGTGCAGGACACGGGCCTCGGTGCCTTCGGGCAGCACGACGCGACGCTTGTCGGAGCGGGCCTGCTCCAGGAGCTTGTGCTCGAACATCATCGGCGTGAGACGGCCGCTGCTGGGCGCCGAGACGCGCTTCAGCAGGTCGCTGGTGTCGACGTACCGCTCGAAGAGCCCGAGCGCCGTCTCCGCCTTGCGGGGCGTCGCGGCATTCAACTTTCCCTCCATGGCGAAGAGTTCGGACGCCGTGAGGAAGGAGGCCGACTCGACGGCGACCACCGGGGTGCCGGGGGCGAGGCGGGCGGCGAGGGTGAGGACCTCGTCGGTGGGGCGCTCGTTCAGGGTCAGCAGCACGCCCGCGATGGGGGGCGTACCGGCGCTGTGCGCGGCGAGGGCGCCGACGACGAGGTCGGCGCGGTCGCCCGGGGTGACCACCAGGCAGCCCGGGGTCAGGGCGCTCAGGAAGTTCGGCAGCATGGCGCCGCCGAAGACGAAGTTCAGCGCGTCGCGGGCGAGCCCCGAGTCGTCGCCGAGGAGCACCTTGCCGCCGAGGGCGCTGGTGATCTGGGCGACCGTCGGCGCGGAGAGCGCGGGCTCGTCCGGCAGCACGTAACAGGGCACGGGCAGGCGGTTGTCGAGCCGCTCGTGTATCTCCGCGCGGTCGGCGGGGGCGACGCGGTTCACGACCATGGTGAGCACGTCGCAGCCGAGCCCGTCGTACGCGCGGAACGCGTTGCGGGTCTCCGCCAGCACCGACTCCGAGGTCTGCTTGCGGCCGCCCACGACCGGGATCACGGAGGCGCCGAACTCGTTCGCCAGCCGGGCGTTGAGGGCGAGCTCGTCCGGGAACTGCGTGTCGGCGTAGTCGGTGCCGAGGACGAGGACGACCTCGTAGTCGCGGGCCACCTCGTGGAAGCGGTCGACGAGCTGCGAGACCAGTTCGTCGGCGCCCTGCTCGGCCTGGAGCGCGGACGCCTCGTGGTAGTCCATGCCGTAGACCGTCGCCGGGTCCTGCGCCAGCCGGTAGCGGGCCCGCAGCAGCTCGAAGAGACGGTCGGGCCCGTCGTGGACGAGGGGGCGGAACACCCCCACCCGGTCGACCTGGCGGGTCAGGAGCTCCATGACTCCCAGCTCGATGACCTGGCGGCCGTCGCCCCGGTCGATCCCGGTCACGTACACGCTGCGCGTCACGCGATGCTCTCCGTTTCCTTGGAATTCCTTTGACAGTCCTTCGATACCGGACATCTGTAAAAAGGCAGCCGTTATCGTTCGCTGAGCCCTCTTGACAATACCTCCGGGCGTGGATAAGGCGCCCGTCAGCCCGGGGCGGGAGAAGGCCTCGCGGGGGCCTGACGGGCGGGGACGGCGGGTCCCCGCCACCCGTGAAACAATCGGACTGGCTCAGACGTACCAACAGCGAGCAGGAGACACAGCACGATGCGTATCGGAGTTCTCACCGCAGGTGGCGACTGCCCCGGGCTGAACGCAGTGATCCGGTCGGTCGTGCACCGAGCCGTGGACCACTACGGCGACGAGGTCATCGGCTTCGAAGACGGTTACGCGGGCCTGCTCGACGGCCGCTACCGCTCGCTCGACCTCAACGCCGTCAGCGGCATCCTCGCCCGTGGCGGCACCATCCTCGGCTCCTCCCGCCTCCAGCGCGACCGGCTCCGCGAGGCCTGCGAGAACGCGCAGGACATGGCGCGCGAGTTCGGCATCGACGCGCTGATCCCGATCGGCGGCGAGGGCACGCTGACGGCGGCCAAGATGTTGACAGAGGCGGGCCTGCCGGTGGTCGGCGTCCCGAAGACGATCGACAACGACATCTCGTCCACGGACCGGACGTTCGGCTTCGACACCGCTGTGGGTGTCGCGACGGAGGCGATGGACCGCCTCAAGACGACGGCCGAGTCCCACCAGCGCGTGATGGTCGTCGAGGTCATGGGCCGGCACGCCGGCTGGATCGCCCTGGAGTCCGGCATGGCGGCCGGCGCCCACGGCATCTGCCTGCCCGAGCGCGCCTTCGACCCGGCCGACCTGGCCGCGATGGTCGAGGAGCGCTTCGCCCGCGGCAAGAAGTTCGCCGTCATCTGCGTCGCCGAGGGCGCCCACCCGGCCGAGGGCTCGATGGACTACGGCCACGGCGAGATCGACCAGTTCGGCCACGAGCGGTTCCAGGGCATCGGAACGGCCCTCGCCCACGAGCTCGAACGGCGCCTCGGCAAGGAGGCCAAGCCGGTCATTCTCGGCCACATCCAGCGCGGCGGCACACCGACCGCGTACGACCGGGTGCTGGCGACGCGCTTCGGCTGGTACGCGGTGGAGGCCGCGCACCGGGGCGACTTCGGCCGCATGACGGCGCTGCGCGGCACGGACGTGGTGATGGTCCCGCTGGCGGAGGCGGTCACCGAACTGAAGACGGTACCGAAGGACCGGATGGACGAGGCGGAGTCGGTCTTCTAGTCCCTCAGTTCCTCCCCTCCTCCCTTCCCCGGATCCGCTCAACGCCCGTGACACAGGAGAAGACGCAGGAGAAAGGGCCGTCGTGCTCCTTTTAGTACCGGTGACATTCCTGGCTGCCCTCGCGGTGGTCATCTTCTTCCTGCTCCGGTGCCTCGGAGTCGCCCTGCCGGGGAACAGGCATTGGTCCGGCTGGCGCCGGGTGGTCGTCGCTGCCGCCTTTGCCTGCGCGGCCATGGCTACGGGCTTCTACGCGTTGGGGGCCATCAATCTGATGTCGACCGTGGCCGTGGCGCAGGACGGCGGGGCGGACTCGGCTCCGTTTCCCGCCGACCATCCGTGCCGGGTCCAGTTGAAGGGGGCGGTGGACTACGACGTCCAGTTCCTCACCCTGCGCACCGTGTGTGTCATGGGAGACGGAGAGCGCAGAGCGGTGGACGACGTGCCGCAGGCGGTCCGGGTGACGGCAGCGGCATCGGCGGCCTGTGCCACCGTGTTGGCGGGAATCGTGCTGGCCGCTCAACCTCGGGTGCGCCCGGCTGTCCACGAGCGCCGCTAGGGCCCTAGTGCTGTGACCGGCCCGGTCTCGTTGCGGCACTAGCCTCCGTTCCGCTGGACCTCCGACCAGAAGCGGTCGACGATTCGGTCCAGGAAGTCCTGGCCCGTGTCCTCGGACCGGGCGGTGGCGGGTCCGCCGCTCCAGCTCAGGGTGGCCACCATCTGGCCCTGGTACTCGGCGTGCAGCGCCCGCAGTACGCCTCCCACCAGGCGCCGGTCCAGCGGCAGGAGCTTGACCAGCGGCCGTACGTACGCCTGCCAGCGTGTCGTCACCGCGCCGCGCAGCATCTCGGCCAGCTTCGCCTCGCGTCCCGCGACCGTGACCAGGTCCGGCAGCCCGAGGTCGAGCACCTCGGCGAGTGCCGCTGACTGCCGCTCGTTGCCGCGCCACTCGTCGGCCTCCTCCATCGCCACGTACACGAG
Organism: Streptomyces sp. NPDC050704; assembly: GCF_040654355.1. NCBI lineage: Bacteria > Bacillati > Actinomycetota > Actinomycetes > Kitasatosporales > Streptomycetaceae > Streptomyces > Streptomyces sp. NPDC050704. Next base: position 12,522 of record NZ_JBFAHW010000144.1, read on the forward strand.
GAGTTCGAGTCCTACGGCGCGCGCGACGTCCTCCGCGGCGAGGTTCCGTGCGGTCCGGTGTTCGCGCAATGTCCGTGGTGCGCCGATGAGTTCGCCCGGCGAGCACCACAACACGCCTGCCAGCGCGGTCAGTTCGGTGTTGCTCGGTGCGGCTATGCCCCGTTCCCAGGCGACGATCAGGTCCGGTGTCACATAGGGCAGGCCGAACGAGCTCTGCATGCCGTACGCGACATGCTCGGGCCCCATGCCGAGTGCGGTGCGCAGTTTGCGGGCGGCCGGGGCGTCGAAGGGCGGGGTGGGCTGCTGATGGGTCGGCGGTTGGTGCACGGGCACAACGTATGAGCGTGGGGCTGCGATGACTACGGGCTGTTCGGCCAGGATTACGGATTGTTGGAATCTACGATTTCGGATGTCCGTCCGAGACTCCTCCGACTCCTGTCCGAGGTGGCTGAAGATCACCTGGTGGGAGGCGTGACGGGGCGTGAGGATGGCGGCGGACGGCCCACGCGGGCGGACCTGGCGGCGAGTGGAGAGTGGCAAGCACCGTGAGCAGTATCGATGGGCATATTCGCGAGCGGCTGCTGGCGCCCAACTTCTGGCATCTGGCGACGGTGGGCGCGGACGGGGTTCCGCAGGTCTCGCCCATGTGGGCGGACATCGAAGACGGGTACGTCATGGTCAACACGTCGATCGGCCGCGTGAAGGAGGAAAACCTGCGGCTCAATCCGAGCGTTTCCCTCTCCCATCACGACCCCGAGAACCCGTACGACCGGGTGGAGATCCGGGGACGGGCCGTGCGGTTCGTGGAGGGCGAGGCGGCCGAGCGGGCCATGGACCGGCTGACGAAGAAGTACATCGGCGAGGACCGGTACCCGTGGCTGATTCCGGGCGAACGGCGCGTGATGATCCTGATCGAACCGGTGCGGGTGCGGCATGTGGTGGGGGTGGAGCGGTTCCGCCCCGGGGTACTGCCGGAGTGAAGGAATCGCACATCGCAGGGCTCGCTGAGTACAACCCTGGCCCGGTCACGCTGGTCTTGACTGCGTGAACTCTGCGCCGCATCCGAGCGCAGGGCGTTGATCAGGAGATGCACCATGCGAGCCACCGCCATTCGTCGTACCGTCCTGACCGCTTCCGCGGTCTCCTTCGCGCTTCTGCTCACCGCGTGCGGCGGCGGCGAGCAGAGCGACGAGGGCAAGGACGCGAAGGGCGGCGCCAAGTCCGACAAGCCGGCGGCGAAGGCGCTCACCGCCGCCGAGCTGGAGAAGCTCGTGGTCGCCCAGGGCGACGTCGAGGACCACGACATCAAGAAGCCGGGGAAGGACGACGTCTTCGAGCCCGGCTCCGTCTCCGTCGACAAGGCCGAGTGCGAGCCCGTCGCCCAGGTGCTGTCGGCCCTGCCGGCGGGCAAGCCGGCGGCGAGCGCCCAGCGGCTCGTCGTCCAGGAGTCCGAGGCGGCCAAGAAGGGCATGCCGCCGATGGAGGAGCTCGCGGACATGACGGAGAAGGAGGCCGAGGAGGCGTCGATCGACTCGCTCGACATCACCAAGACGATGACCTCCCTCTGGTCCTACGCCGCGGACGGCGCCGAGCAGACCCTCGGCACGCTGCGGGAGGCCGGCAAGAAGTGTGCCGGGGGCTTCACCATGACGGTCGACGGGGAGAAGCAGCAGGTCGCCAAGGTCGGCGAGGAGAAGCTCACCGCCGGCGAGGGCGCCGTCGCCTGGACGGTGGGGATCAAGCAGGACGCCGCCGTCGTCGAGACCAAGGTCGTCGTCTTCCGGCAGGGCGCCACGCTCGCCGGTTTCTCGTCCTTCAACATCGCGGCGGTCACCCGGGGTGAGGCGTTCGAGCAGCCGACCGCCGTCATCGACGCGCAGGCGGCCAAGCTCGGCTGATCCCTCTCCCCGCCTGCGGCGGAGTCACAGCAGGTGGTCGGCCCTGCCCGCCTTGATGTCGCGGATGAGTGTGCGGAGCGCTTCGCGGGTGTCGGTGAGGTAGGCGTCTTCCTGACCGGCGACGGCTATGTAGGCGTTGCCGGTTGGGTCGGTGCCTATGCGGAAGCAGTTGTTGCCTTCGGCGCAGAAGGGTTCTTCCCAGGTGATCTCGGGCATGGGGATTCCTCTCAGAGCTGGCGGGCGACGGCGTGGATGAGGTCGCGTGAGTCCTGCGGCTTCAGCGTGTGGGCGTGCCACCAGTCCATGTGGGTGCGGTACTTGGTGAGCTGGGCCTCGGAGTAGGTGAACTCGCCGCCGTGGGCGGAGTCCAGGTGCACGGTGTCCAGCAGGGGAACGGCGCCTTCGGCGTACAGCACCGCGTGCCCGGCGCCTGGGAACGCCCCGGCCTCCACGGGCAGTACGCGCAGCTCGACGTTCTCGCGCTCAGAAGCCTCGCACAGGTGCAGCAGTTGCTCGCGGGCCACGCGGTGTCCGCCGAACTGCATGCGCAGCGCCCACTCGTGCACGTACGCGACGTACTCCACGGGCTGGTCGCGGTCGAGCACCTGCTGCCGCCGCAGTCGCTGTACGACGCGGAGTTCGACCTCCGACTTGGGCAGCGGCGGCAGCGCGGCGGCGAAGATGGCTCGGGCGTACTCGCCGAGTTGCAGCAGGCCGGGGATGTGCACGGTCTGGTAGCTCCGCAGCCGGGAGGCGAACCACTCCAACTCGGCGACATCCAGGAGCCCTTGGGGCAGGACCCCCCGGTACTGCTGCCACCAGCCCCGTTTGCGAACGTCGGCCAAGGCGACCAGAGCGTCGACGTACGCCTCGTCCGCGCAGTCGTAGTTGCTGGCGAGTATCCGGATCCGCTCGGGGGAGGTGGCGCGGACGCCCGACTCCATGTTGGACACCTTCGTGCGGTCCAGTCCGAGCAGCCCGGCGGCGTACTCGGTCGTCCGGTCGGCCGCCAGGCGCATCCTGCGCAGCTCGGCACCCAGGCGCTTCTGACGTTCCGTCGGCGTGGGCCTTGTCGGCATTGGTGCCTTCCCTCCCCGGTTGGTCGGGGTCAGTTTGCACCGTGCACATCGCACGGGTCCAATGCGCTGGAGGCAATGTGGCCGACTAGGTGGCACACGTGCCCCGCTAGGGGCTACATTCGGTGACGAGTCGCTTACGGTCCGATGTCGTCGGAAGTGCATCGCGCGAGCCTGCCCAGGTTCTCCTCCCCTGGGAGGGGCGGGCCCGCGTCAGGGAGACATGCCACCGGCCGGGTCTCAATCCACCGCCGCTTCAAGGGAGTTCCGCATGCCCGCAACAGCTGTTTCGGCCTGCCCCGTCATCGGGGACACGCCCGTGGCGAGTACGTCACCGTCGCCCGACAACCTCTCGTACAGCCTCACCCTGCCCGCCGATCTGACCAGCCCTCGGATCGCTCGGGCGACGACCAGGGCGGTGCTTCAGATGCACGGGCTCAAGGACGTAACGGACGCGGCGGTCCAGGTGGTGGGTGAACTGGCCGCGTGCGCCTGCCGGTTCACATCGGGTGCCGAGGTGTATCTGTCGCTTCGGTACCGGGAGGGGGCGTTGCGCGTGATCTTCTACGACGGTCATCCACGGCATACGCACCCTCGGTTGGCGGCGGCTTGTGACGCGCGGCGGAGGGCGGCGTTGCGGGTGTTGGGGTGCGTGGTGCGGGCCTGCGAGGGGGAGTGGGGGTTCGGGGAGGCGCGGGAACCCGGGGGCGGGACTCGGATGTGGGCGGTTCTGCCCTGGCGCGGGGCTCGGGGTTATGCAGGGTTGGGTGCTGAGGTGGAGTGAAGTGCCCCCGGCGGGTGTCGTGGCGTCCCGCGGACACGGCACCACCAGGTCGGCATCCGTTCCGATCACGTCAACCGGCTGTACACCGGGGCGAGAAAGGCTGCACCCGCATCGTGCGCCACACCGGCAACCGGCCCTCCGTGAACACGTGCGGTCCGCGCATGGTCGGCCGACCACGCCGACAGGGTCACGCTGCTTGACGCGTCGGCCAAACGGGTCGGCTGGGGGAGGAGCAGGACATGTTGGTCAGGCGAAATCGGGGCAGACGTGGGCTGGCCGCTGTGGCCGTACTGGTCGGGGCGCTGACAGCGCCTGTTGGGGGCGCAGGGGTCGCCGAGGCCGCGGCGCCGGTGCCGTCCGCGAAGACGATACGGGACCTGGGCACCCTCAGCGGCGGGACGTCCAGCCTCGGGCGTGCGGTCAACGACCAGGGCCAGGTCGCCGGGTCCGGCGACACGGCGGGCAACAGCGACCACGCGTTCTTGTGGTCCGCCTCGGATGGCATGCAGGACCTGGGCACGCTCGGCGGGGAGGCCAGTTCCGGGGAAGCGATCAACGAGCGGGGCCAGGTCGTCGGGCGCAGCAACACGGAGGACGGCAGCCCGCACGCGTTCCTGTGGTCCGCCTCGGGTGGCATGCGGGACCTGGGCACGCTCGGCGGGAGGTTCAGTGAGGCCTTCGGGGTCAACTCCCAGGAGCAGGTCACGGGGACTTCCACCACGGCCGACAACAACACCGAGCGCGCGTTCCTGTGGTCTCCTTCGGGCGGCATGCAGGACCTGGGCACGCTCAGCGGTGGGAGGTCCGCCGTCGGGCGTGCGATCAACGAGCGGGGCCAGGTCGCCGGGTACGGCGAGACGACGGACGGCAACAACCATGCGTTCCTGTGGTCTGCTTCCGGCGGTATGCGGGACCTGGGCACGTTCAGCGGCGGGACGTTCAGCCTCGGGCTCGCGATCAACGAGCGGGGCCAGGTCGTGGGGTACGGCGACACGGCGGACGGCAGCGTGCACGCGTTCCTGTGGTCCGCCTCGGGCGGCATGCGGGATCTGGGCGCGCTCAGCGGCGGGACCAGCACCGGACTGGGCGTCAACACCCGGGGGCAGGTCACCGGGTACAGCACCACGGAGGACGGCAGCGCGCATACGTACTTGTGGTCCGCTTCGGGCGGTGTGCGGGACCTGGGCACGTTCAGCGGCGGGGCGACCAGCCTCGGGCAGTCGATCAACGAGTGGGGCCAGGTCGTGGGGTACGGCGACACGGCGGACGGCACCATGCACGCGTTCCTGTGGACGCCCTAGCTTCGCGCGTTCACAAGAACCGCGGATGTCTCACCCTTTGACAGCCCCGCCCAAAGCGAACCCCCCGCCCAACCGCCGCGCCACCAGCACGTACAACAGAATCACCGGCGTCGAGTAGATGATCGAGAACGCCGCCAGCTGCCCGTAGACAACCGTTCCCCGATTCCCGAAGAAGTCGTTGATGCTCACCGAGGCGGGCATCTGGTCCGGGCTCAGCAGCAGCATGAAGGGCACGAAGAAGTTGCCCCACATCATGACGAACGCGAAGACCGTCACCACCGCCACGCCCGGTCCCATCAGCGGCAGGACGATCCGGATCAGTGACTGGAAGCTGGACGCGCCGTCCGTCCAGGCCGCCTCCTCCAACTCCTTCGGTACCCCGTCCATGAAGTTCTTCATCAGCCAGATGGCGAACGGGAGTTGGGACGCGGCGAAGAAGAAGATCGTGCCGTGCATCGTGTCGATCAGGTCCACCTGAACGAACAGCGCGTACACCGGCACCATGATCGCCGTGATCGGCAGACTTGTCGCGAACAGGATCGTGAGCAGGAACGGTCTGTTGAGGCGGGACCGGAAGCGTGACAGCGGATAGGCGGCGAGGGCCGCGCTGACCACCGTCAGCAGGGTCGCGCCGCCGCACAGGATCAGGCTGTTGAGGAGCGGCGTGAACGTGACCTCCGGCACCAGGACCGCGTCGAAGTTGTCCAGCGTGACGCCGTCGGGGACCTTCACCTTCAGGTCGGCCTTCGGGTCCAGGGAGGACAGGATGACCCAGGCGAGTGGGAGGACGAAGGTGGCCGCGACGACCAGGAGGCCCGCGTCGGCGGCGTAACGGCGGCTGTTGCGGCGGGACTTGAGGGTCGGGGACTTGCGAGTCGGAGTTTTGAGGGCGGGGGTCCTGATGGTGCCGGCCATGTGGGGTCAGACCTCCGTTCGCAGCAGGCGCATGTAGACCAGCGAGAAGAGCGAGCCGACCACCAGAAGCAGTAGGGCCACCGCCGTCCCGTATCCGATCATGCTCTTCTGGAAGGCCTGTTCGTACATGAAGAGCGGGAGGGTCTGGCTGCGGTTTCCCGGGCCGCCCCTCGTCATCACCCAGATCAGGCCGAAGACCGACAGGGTCTGGAGGGTGTTGAGCATGAGGTTCGTACCGATGGAGCGGCGGATCATCGGCAGCGTGATGTGCCACATGCGGCGCCAGCCGCCCGCGCCGTCGACCTCCGCCGCCTCCGTGATCTCCTTGGGGATCTCGTTCAGCGCCGCCGAGTAGACCAGCATCGAGAACGCCGTACCCCGCCACACGTTCGCGAACGACACCGCCAGGATCGGGAGCGTGAACAGCCAGTTCTGGGACGGGAGATGGAGCCAGTCCAGGATGGCGTTCAGGGTGCCCTCGCGGCGAAAGAAGGCGTAGAGGAGGAAACCGGCGACGACCTCCGGGAGTACCCAGGCCGTGATGACGATGCCCCCGACGACCGTGCGGACCGGTTTCGACGCGCGCTGCATCAGCGTGGCCAGGGCCAGACCCAGGGTGTTCTGGCCGATGAGGGAACTCAGGACCGTGAAGACGAGCGTGAGCCACACGGCGTTGAGGAACGCGTCGTCCTTGAAGGCGGTACGGAAGTTGTCGAAGCCGATGAACGACGACTCGGCCTGGCCGGTGAGCTGGAGGTCGGTGAAAGCGATGTACGCGCAGTACGCGATGGGGCCGACGAGGAAGAGGAGCAGGAGGACGAGAGCGGGGGAGACCGGGAGGGCCCGGGTGAGTGCGCGGAGGGCGGGGCGGTGTTTCGGCGTGGGTGGGGGCGGGGGGACGGTCGGGCCCGGCGCGGTCTTCACCACGCCGGGGCCGGCCGGGGGCGCGGCGGTCATGAACGGCGGCTCGTTTGTCGCCCGTTCACCGCTCGCCCGTTCCCATCCCGCCGGTTCGCCGCTTGCCCGTTCCCATCCCGCCCGTTCCCTGCGCGCTCGGTCCCCTCGCGGGCGTTCGTTTCTCGCTCACTCTTCGGCCCGCTCGCCGGCCCGCTCACTTTTGGACCACTTGGTTGTTCGTGGCCGTCTTCAGCTCCTCGTCGTAGCCCTTCGCCGCCTCCTCGACCGAGCTGTCGCCCGTCGTCACGCCCTCCATGGCCTCCTGGATGGCGGTCGAGACCTTCGGGTACGCGGGATAGGCGGGCCGGTAGTGCGTGGTCGCCACCAGGTCCGTGAAGAACTTGATGCCGGGCTGCGCCTGCACGTACGCCGGGTCCTCGGCCACGTCCTTGCGCACCGCGATGCCGGAGTTGGCGATGTACCACTTCTGCGCGTTCGCCTTGGTCTGCATCGTCTCGATGAACTTGAAGGCGAGGTCGGGGTTGGCCGCCTTGGAGGGGATCGACCAGGTCCAGCCGCCCGACATGCTCACCTTGCCGGGAGCCTGGCCGTTCTGGGTCGGCATGTACGCGAGGCCCAACTTCTGTGACCACTCGGGCCATTCGTGGCCGCTGCCCTCCAGCCAGTCCTGCGGGAGCCAGGAGCCGTCGATGTTGATGCCGAGTTTGCCCTCGGGGAGGAACTCGCCGCGGATCCTGGTCGGGAAGTTGGGGTCGAGGGCGTCCGAGACGTCCGGGCCGAGCTTCTCCTTGAACACCGTCTCGACGAACGCGAGCGAGTCCTTGAAGCCCTGGCTGCCCGCGATCCACTTCTTGGCGGCGGTGTCGTACAGGGGGTCCTCGCTGCTCCCGGTGTCCGTCCCGTAGAGGAGCATCTCGAAGCCCTGCATGGTGGACGCCTCGCCCGCGGGCTTGCCGGTGTAGATGTTCAGGGGGATGGCGCCGGGGACCTTCTCCTTGATGGTGCGGGCCGCTTCGAGGATGTCGTCCCAGGTCTTCGGCTGCCAGTTCGCAGGCAGCCCGGCCTTCTGGAAGATGCCCTTGTCGAACCAGAGGCCCCGGGTGTCCGTGCCGTCCGGGACGCCGTACGTCTTCCCGTCCTGCGCCTTGGCCGCCGCCTTCGCCGTGTCGATGAACTGGTCCCAGTCCTTCCACTTGGCGAGGTACGGGTCCAGGGGCTTGAGGTATCCGCTCGTGATGTCGGAGTTGATGAGGAACGTGTCCTCGTAGACCAGGTCCGGGGCCGTCTTGGGGGAGCGGAGCATCTGCTGGAGCTTGGTGTAGTACTCCGAGTCCGGGGCCTTGATCGGGACGATTTTTACCTTCTTGCCCGGGTTCGCCTTCTCGAACTGCTTCTTCATGTCGGCCAGATACGTGTCCATCACGCGGATGGAGTTGTCCGTCGACTGTTTGAAGGAGAGCTCTACGGTGTCCGGGTCGCTGCCGGAGTCACCACCGCAGGCGCTGAGCGCGGTGGCGGTGAGCAGGGTCGCGAGGAGCAGTGGGGCGGCGGTGGGGCGCACGGGGCACGACCTCCTACTGGCCGACGTCGTTGTGGCCGAGTTCCTGCCCCGTGAACGTAGGAGGAGTGGTCTAGTCAGGTCAATGACCTTGCACGGGCCGGAGTCCGGGCAGGCACCGCCTACGCGCCCTTGACCCACCGGTACTGCAACTCCGGTCTCCCCACCTGTCCGTACTGGGGACTCCGGCCGGCCCTCCCCGCGTCCACCAGATGCTCCAGGTACCGCCGGGCCGTGATCCGGGAGATCCCCACGGCCTCGGCCACTCCCGTCGCGGTGAGCCCGTCCTCGCAGTCCCGCAGCGCCCGGGTGACCCGCTCCAGGGTGGGTGAGCTCAGCCCTTTGGGCAGCTCCGCGGGGCCGGGGGCGCGGAGGGTGGCGAGCGCCCGGTCCACCTCGTCCTGTCCGCTGGCCTCGCCCGCCGCCGCGTGGAACTCGGCGTAGCGGATCAGCCGGTCCCGCAGGGTGGCGAAGGTGAAGGGCTTCAGCACGTACTGCACGACGCCCAGCGAGACCCCCTCCCGCACCACCGTGAGGTCCCGCGCCGAGGTCACCGCGATGACGTCCGCGTGGTACCCGGCGGCCCGCAGCGAACGGGCCAGCTGCAGGCCGTGCACGTCCGGCAGGTGGAGGTCGAGCAGGAGCAGGTCCACCGGCAGGCGGTCCAGCGCCCGCCGGGCCTCCGCGCCCGTGTGCGCCTTGCCGACCGCGGTGAAGCCGGGCACCCGGCCCACATACAGGACGTGCGCGTCCGCCGCGACGGGATCGTCCTCGACGACCAGGACGCGGATGTCCTGGGAAGGGGCGGGGGGCGTGCTCATCGGGTGCCTCCGTGCGGAGTCGGCTCGGGTTCGGGCTCGCGCTCGGGCTCGAATTCGAGACCGGGCTCGCGGTCCGGAGCGGGCTCGCGGTCCTGAGCGGGTCCGGGCCCGGGCCCGGCGTGGACCTTAGTCCCCTCTTGCCGCTCAGTCCCCTCCAGCACCGGGGTCTCTTCCCGTGCCGCGGTCTCCTCTCGTACCGCGGTCTTCTCCCGTACTGCGGTCCCCTCCCGTCCCGCGGCCGTCAGTGGCAGCCGGACCTCGAACGACGCCCCGCCTCCCGCGGCCTCCGTCACGGTCAGCTTCCCCTCGTGACGGGCGACGGCCTGCCGTACGAGGGCCAGGCCGAGCCCCCGCCCGCCCGGACCGGACGGCTTCGTCGACCAGCCGCGCTGGAAGACCGCCTCCGTGTGGGCGGGGTCCACCCCGGTCCCGGTGTCGGTGACCCGGAGCACCAGCTCCTCCGAATCCGCCGAGTCCGCGAGGGCCGTCACCGTGACCCGGGCGCCCACCGAGCCCTGCGCCGCGTCCACGGCGTTGTCGATCAGATTGCCCAGGACCGTGACCAGGTCACGGGCCGGCAGCGACTCCGGGAGCAGGCCGTCGTCGAGGCTGCTGTCCTCGGACACGACGAGTTCCACGCCGCGCTCGTTCGCCTGGGCCGTCTTGCCGAGCAGCAAGGCGGCCAGCACCGGCTCGCTCACCGCCGCGACCACCTGGTCGGTCAGGGCCTGGGCCAGCTCCAGCTCGGCCGTGGCGAAGTCGACGGCCTCCTCGGCGCGGTCGAGCTCGATGAGCGAGACGACGGTGTGCAGGCGGTTCGCGGCCTCGTGCGCCTGCGAGCGCAGGGCCGTGGTGAAGCCCCGCTCGGAGTCCAACTCGCCCATCAGAGACTGGAGTTCCGTCACGTCGCGCAGGGTCACGACCGTGCCCCGCCGTTCGCCGCCCGACACCGGCGAGGTGTTCACGACGAGTACCCGCGCGTCGGTGAGATGGACCTCGTCCACCCGGGGCTCGCCGGAGAGCAGCGCCCCGGTCAGCGGGATCGGCAGGCCGATGTCCGCGACCGAGCGGCCCACCACGTCACCGGTCACACCGAGCAGCTCGCGGCCGCCGTCGTTGATCAGCGCCACCCGGAACTGGCCGTCCAGCATCAGCAGCCCCTCGCGCACGGCGTGCAGCGCGGCCTCGTGGTAGTCGTGCATCCGGCTGAGCTCGGCCGCGTTCATGCCGTGGGTGGAGCGGCGAAGGCGGGCGTTGACGACGTACGTACCGATGCCGCCCAGCGCCAGGGCGGCGGCCGCGACACCGATCAGAGCCGTCACCTGGCCCCGGACGCGTTCGCTGATCGCCTCGACCTTGATGCCCGCGCTGACCAGGCCCACGATGCTGCCGTTGTCGTATATCGGCGTCACGGCGCGGACGGACGCGCCGAGGGTGCCGGTGTACGTCTCGGTGAAGGGGTCGCCGAGGAGCGCGCGCTGCGTGTGACCCAGGAAGTGCTTGCCGATCAGCGCCTCGGTGGGGTGGGTCCAGCGGATGCCCTCGGGGTTCATGATCGTGACGAAGTCGACCTTCGCGTCGCGCTGCACCGCCGTCGCGTACGGCTGCAGCGTCCTCGTCGGGTCGGCGGTGCGGATGGCCTCCCGTACGGAAGGGGCGTCCGCGACCGACTGGGCCACGCCCATCGCCTGGCGGCCCGCCGCGTCCTCGGCCTGGCTGCGGTCGCTGACGTACGTGAAGAGGGCGCAGCCCGCCACCACGACGGCGACCAGCACGGCCTGCATGGCGAAGAGCTGGCCGGCCAGGCTGCGGGGTCGGGGGAGGCGGGGGAAGCGCATGGAAACAGTGTGCCCCCGCAGATATGCGCGAACTAAATGAACGGAAGGGTGACCGCCCTCACAAGGCGGGAGATAGTCACCGCAACCCCCGGACGTGAGCCGCACGCCGGATGATGCCGACGACGTCGTCAAGGAGGGCAGCCGTGACCAGTACATCCGATACGGCACCTGCCGCTCCCGCTGCCAAGCGGGACCGCACCCACTACCTGTACATCGCGGTGATCGCCGCCGTGGCCGCCGGCATCGCCGTGGGCCTGATCGCCCCCGATTTCGCGGTCGAGCTGAAGCCGATCGGTACCGGCTTCGTGAACCTGATCAAGATGATGATCTCGCCGATCATCTTCTGCACGATCGTGCTGGGCATCGGCTCGGTACGGAAGGCCGCGAAGGTCGGCGCGGTGGGCGGCATCGCGCTCGCCTACTTCACGGTGATGTCGCTGGTCGCCCTCGGGATCGGCCTGGTCGTCGGCAACATCCTGGAGCCGGGTACGGGTCTGGCGGTGACCGACGCGATCAAGGACGCGGGTCAGGCGCAGGTCACCGAGGCGAAGAACACCGAGGAGTTCCTGCTCGGCATCATCCCGACGACGATCGTCTCCGCGTTCACCGGCGGCGAGGTCCTGCAGACCCTGCTCGTCGCGCTGCTCGCCGGGTTCGCGCTGCAGGCCATGGGTTCGGCGGGTGCGCCGATCCTGCGGGGTGTGGAGCACATCCAGCGGCTGGTCTTCCGCATCCTCGCGATGGTGATGTGGGCGGCGCCGATCGGTGCGTTCGGTGCGATCGCGGCGGTTACGGGTTCGGCGGGTGTGGATGCTCTGAAGAGCCTCGCTGTGCTGATGCTCGGCTTCTACGCCACCTGTTTCCTCTTCGTCGGGATCGTGCTCGGTGCGCTGCTGCGGATCGTGGCGGGGCTCAACATCCTCACGCTCTTCAAGTACCTGGGCCGTGAGTTCCTGCTGATCCTGTCCACGTCGTCGTCCGAGTCCGCTCTGCCGCGGCTCATCGCGAAGATGGAGCACCTGGGCGTGAGCAAGCCGGTCGTCGGTATCACCGTGCCGACCGGGTACTCCTTCAACCTCGACGGCACCATGATCTACATGACGATGGCCTCGCTGTTCATCGCCGACGCCATGGGTACGCCGATGTCTGTGGGCGAGCAGATTCCGCTGCTGCTGTTCCTGTTGGTGGCGTCGAAGGGTGCGGCGGGTGTGACCGGTGCGGGGCTTGCCACGCTGGCGGGTGGGCTGCAGTCGCACAAGCCCGCGCTGGTGGATGGCATCGGGCTCATCGTCGGTATCGACCGGTTCATGAGTGAGGCGCGGGCGCTGACGAACTTCGCGGGTAACGCGGTGGCTACGGTGCTGATCGGTACGTGGACCAAGGAGATCGACAAGGAGCGGGTCGATCAGGTGCTGGCTGGGCAGTTGCCGTTCGATGAGACGACGTTGCTTGATGACGGTCACGGTGGTGGGGGTCGGGATGACGACGCCGCTGCCGGCTCGGCCGAGGTGCCGGGTCAGCCTGAGGACAAGGCCCTGGCGAAGGCCTAGGGCCGGTCTGGGCCCTTGAAGCTCCGGGCGGCTGGGTGGTTCCCCCGTCGCTCAGCCGCCCGGTTACTTGCTGCGACCGCTCCATTGCCGGTGCCTCCGGCGGTGGGGCGGTTGTTTGTCTGCGGGTTGGGTTGGGCTGGTCGCGCAGTTCCTCGCGCCCCTGGGGTGGTGGGTGGTGGGGTCGGTGCCGCGACGGGGTATCCGATCGCCGCTCTGGGATATTCAGTCATGGCACGTTGCCGCGGCGATCGGACACCCCGACACGACCCCTCACGCCGGAGGCCGACAGCGGCCCGGTGGGGGCACCGGTCAAAACCCCGCCCGGCCGTTGTCTTTTGTCTTTTAGGGGCGCGGGGAACTGCGCACCCAGCCCCCACCGGGCCCGCACTGTGCACACCGTCCCAAGGCCCCCGTCTTTTGTCTTTTCAGGGGCGC
>NZ_JBFAHW010000145.1:0-25074 GCF_040654355.1 Streptomyces sp. NPDC050704
TGTGCTCTACGGTCGCGCCCGTGCCCACGCCGAGGACGGTGCCACCCGCGGCGAGGCCGAGCCCCAGCAGCACACCTCTGCGCGTCGTGTTCCCATGCCCGACACCGTCATCGCCCACCACATTGTTCTTCGTCATACCTTGACGCTATGGGCGGCCCAACGGCCCCCGAAATAGGGTTGAGTGCCGGAACGGGGTGTGCCGGACACCCCGAGGCGCACTGTGGATATCCCCCCTCGTCAGGTGGCACAACGCCGTGGACAGTTCCTGTCCGGAGGTCCGGAGAGCGAGTTCCCAGCCGCGCCGATGGCGTGCCGCGCAACCTGAAATCTTTCAGGTTCACGTTGACCCGGTGTCCAGCGAGGCTGATGCGCACGAAGCAACCCGACCGCGGGCCGGCGCTGAGAAGGGGTCGTTCCGCGGTCGGGTATCCACCATCTGAAGGGGGATCACCATGGGGAACACCAACGGGGGCAGCCCGGTGCTCCGGGCCCTCGCCGTGAGCGCGGCGACAGTCGGCCTGCTCATCGGCGGGCTGGCAAGCACGGCCAGTGCCGCGACCGTTTACAAGGTCACCAAGGGCGACGACAGCGGGCGGCTCTGGGACGACGGCGCCATCACCGCGTGCGACTACGAGGACGACAGGAACGACGCCTACTTGAAGATCGCGTACGAGGGGCTCGGCGGGACCGGCAGGCTCACGGACACCGAGAGCCTCGACGGGTGCGCCCGCGGATCGGTGAACGCCAAGAAGGTCAAGTGGATCCAGATGTGCGAGGACAGGAACAACGCGCTCGACTTGTGCGGCGACAAGCGCAACATCCCCGTGGGCGATTGAGGGCAATTGAGGGCAATCAAGGGTGAGTGTCGGTTCGTGACCATCGGGTGGTCCGGGTGAGGTCTCTGACCCAGACCCTTGAGCTCTTTCACCGGAAACGACACCGGGCGAGGCGGGCCGCACAGTGCCGGGTTCGACAACGTGATCGTTCGGCGGTTCCACGAGTAGCCGCGCAGCCCCGAGACGTCGTGTCGCACGTCTCGGGGCCGTGTGCTGCACGCGTTCCCAGCAGGCCCACCGCCAACGCTGTGGCAGCGACGGCGGCAGGCCCACCGGCTTTTGAACCCGGCTCTATGCCCGTAGGAGCGAAGTCGAGCGGCTGGTCAACCGTGCCCCGCTCCTGACGCGCCGGACGGTCCTCAGTACGAGAGATCCTTCTGCTCGGTGATCAGACGACCGGCGATGTACAGGTTGCCGACGGAGTCGAGTACCGCGATGATCTTCTTCGTGCGGCCGTGGTAGGTCGTGAAGTAGATCTTGTCCGCCTCCTGAGAGGTGGACATGTTCGTGTTCACGGCCAGCTCGATGCTCACCGGCGAGCTGATGAGCACGTCCTTCTTGGGAGAGTTCGGGTAGACCTGGTTCGGCCGCAGCTTGACGCGGCCGTGGGTGTCGCCCTCATCCCAGTCCGTCGCCAGTCCGAGGTCAATATCAGCCATGAGGCTTCCTCTCGAGTCCCGGCGGGCCGTATCTCTTCTCACGGGCCGCAACCGCGTCGTTCCGTGCTTGCAGCCCGAACAAGACGCGCCCGCTCCCCAATGGAAGATCTTCCCCGTTCGGGTGACATACGGCGTCACCCGAACGGGTTGGTAATATACGCAGTTTGACTACCTGTCGGCATAGAGCCGCGTAAGTACTATTTTTCTGGATCATCAGGAATGGTGCTTTGGCGAACTTCAGGGAATTTTGCTAGGAAAGAGCCACATGCCTGTTCGACGTGCAGGAGTGGAAGGCGGGCTGAACTCCGCTCGCCGACCCGTCGGACATGCCCTGGCTAGCCGGTCGTGCCCCTGCCGGAAACCGCCCCGGACCGGTCCACCGGAAGATGGATGACCACGAGTACGACAGCGCTCAGCAGGAACACCCGCATCGCCGCGTCCAGCCCGTTCCAGTCCTCCGACTGCCACATGGCGAACCACTCGCCGCCGATGGCGATGAAGCCGGCACCGAAGAGGAGCATCAGCATCAGCAGGCCGACGGTGGAGGTCCGCCGGGCCCGGGCGGGGTCGGGCCGGAACCACAGGAACGTGGCCCAGATGAGGACGAGCGCGGCGATCGTCTCCCACACGATGATCGCGATGTACGCCGCGTCCTGAAGGCCCTCGGACTCGATGGCCCGCCACATCAGGTCGTCGTCCTTGAAGGTCGTGTCCATGGCCAAAACGTGCTGGACGAACTGCTGGTTGGTGCCGAAGTCCGTGATGTTCCCGAACGCGACGAGCGTGATGTAGAGCGCGACCGTGCCGGTGAGCAGAGCCGCCGTGATGGGAAGCGCGCGTGCTGCCGCCATCCTCAAGTCCCCTCTCCTGTTGGTCTGTTGCTCAACGGCCGGTCGGCGCCGTGTATGCCGCGTATGCCGTGCGATTGAGCCAGAATGGGGCCGGTCCGACCTGGAAGAGGTCGGGAAGAGGTCGGGAAGGGCCGGGGAGAGGCGGAGGGGCGAGTTGATGGGGCGTACCGAGCCGGTGCCGTCGATGGCCGAGCTGATCCGGCAGCGCAGGCGGGCGGGCTTCGTCGGACGCGGTGCCGAACGCGCCGCGTTCCGCCAGAACCTCGACCTGTCGCCGCGCGACGAACGGCACCGGTTCCTGTTCCACGTCCACGGCAACGCGGGTGTCGGAAAGACCTTCCTCGTACGGGAGTTGGAGCAGGTCGCCCAGGAGTGCGGGGCGCACACGGTGTACGTCGACGAGGTCGTCGGCAGTGTGCCGGAGGCGATGGGTGTGATCGGCGGTCAACTCGGGCGCCAGGGGCACCGGTTCAAGGAGCTGGAGCGGTTGCTGGCCACGCACCGCGAGCGCCGGCACGAGGCGGAGGCGGCGTCCGTGGCGACGCTGGAGCCCGCCGAACCGCAGGAAGGGCCGTCGACGGCGAGCGTGCTGGTCGCCCGTGCGGGGATCGCCGGCATCGGACTGCTGCCGGGTGCGGGCCCGCTCGGCCAGATTCTCGACGCGCATCAACTCGCCGAGGGCGCCGACCGGTTGAGGGCCGGGCTCAGTGCGCGGCTGCGCAGCCAGGACGACGTACAGCTGGTGCTCTCGCCGGAGAGCGTGCTCACCCCCGTGCTGCTGCGCGAGCTCGCCGACGCCGCCGCCTCCGTGCCCTGGATCGTGCTGCTCTTCGACACGTACGAGCGGACCGGGTCCTTCCTCGACGGCTGGCTGCGCGAGGTGATGACGAGCGAGCGGTACGGCGACGCGCTGCCAGGCAACGTGGTGGTGGTGACCGCCGGGCAGCGTCCCTTCGACCTCGTCCGCTGGGGCGGCCTCGCGGACTTCGTGACGGACGTGCCGCTGGCGCCCTTCACGGAGACGGAGACACGCGGGCTGCTCGCCGACCGGGGCGTCGTGGCGGAACCGGTCGTGGCGGAGGTCCTCCGGCTCACGGGCGGCCTCCCGGTGCTCGTGTCGACGCTGGCCGAGAGCCGGCCCGCCGACCCCGACGATGTCGGCGACCCGAGCGCCACCGCCGTCGAACGGTTCCTGAAGTGGGAGCCCGATCCCGTACGCCGGGCGACCGCCCTGGCCTGCGCGCTGCCCCGACGGCTGGACGCGGACGTCTTCCGCGCGGTCGTGGACTGCGGCGAGGAGGAGGCCGCCGAACTGTTCGCCTGGCTGCGGGGACTGCCGTTCGTGAGTGATCGCGGCGACCGGGTGCAGTACCACGACGTCGTACGAGCGCCGATGCTGAGGTTGCAGCGGCGGCATTCCCCGCGGGGGTGGGCGGAGCGGCACGTACGGCTGGCCGAGGTGTTCGGGGGGTGGCGGGCCGAGGCCGAAGTCCCGCTGGGCGACGATGAGTTGTGGGGTGACGCGGGGTGGCGGGAGCTGCGGCTCGCCGAGTCGTACCACCTGCTGTGCGCGGGGCCGCGTGCCGCGTTGCCGGGCGTGCTCAGGGATGTCGTCGACGCCTGCAACTGGGGTGACGCCCCCGCCCAGCGCTGGGCGCAGGTGCTGGCGGACGCGGGGGAGGACACCGACGCGCCGGCGGTGGCGAAGTGGGGGCGCGAGCTGCTGGAAACGCTCGCGGACGGGGGAGTGGTCGACGGCCTCGGGCTGCTCCTGAACCGGGCCGGGCTCGACGTGCGGGGCCAGGCGGTGGCGCGGGCCGTGCGGGGCAGCGCGCTGCGGGACGGCGGGGCGTACGAGCGGGCGCTGGAGGAACTCGACCGGGCCCTCACGCTCGACCCGGAGCTGGCGCGGGCCTGGCGCAGCCGGGGCATGACCCACGCGGAGTCGGGCGACTACGCCGCCGGGATCAGCGATCTGGACCGGGCCCACGAACTCGCGCCGGACGACGCCCGGACCCTCTCCCTGCGTGGCGAGTACCACCGGATCCTGGGCCACCACGTCGCGGCGATCACGGACCTGGACCGGGCCGTCGAACTGGACCCGGCCCGCGACTTCCCCTGGGCGTCCCGGGGCGCCACCCGCAACAGCCTCGGTGAGTACGACGAGGCGCTCGCCGATCTGAACCGGGCGCTGGAGCTCAACCCGGACTACACCTGGGCGCTGGCCCGACGGGCCCGCGTGCGGCGGGCTCTCGGCGACCCGGAGCGGCAGCTCGCGGACCTGGACCGTGCCGTCGCGCTGAAACCCGAGTCGGCCTGGCTGGCCTGCGAGCGGGGAGACGCCCTGCGCGGTGCGGGCCGCCACGAGGACGCCGTCGCCGACTACGACCGGGCCATCGCCCTGGACGACGGCTACGCCTCGGCGTACGCGAGCCGTGGCGCGTCCCGTCGGCGGCTCGCCCGCCTGGAGGAGGCCCTCGCGGACCTGGACCGGGCGCTGGAGCTCAACCCGGACTACCCCTGGGCGCTCTGCCAACGGTCGATGCTCCATCTCCAACTGGACGCGGACGACCGGGCGTTGGCGGACACCGACCGGGCGGCGGAACTCCGCCCCGACGACGCCTGGATCCGCACGCTCCGGGGCCGGGCGCTGCTCCGCCTGCGCAGGTACGACGACGCGCGCCTGGATCTGGACCGCGCACTCGAACTGAACCCCCGGTTCCGGCTGGCCCTCGTCCACCGGGCACAGCTCCTGGCCGAACTCGGGCTCGATCGTGAGGCGATGGCGGACCTCGGACGCGCCAGGGAACTCGACCCCCGGTTCGGTGGCTCCGACGACCACGACCTCGCCGACCTGGACGGACTGGCCGACCTGGTCGACGATCTCCGCAACCGGAACCCCGAGGCCGACGACTCCCTCTTCCCTCTCCTGTCCACCAGGACGACGCGCGTCACCGCAACCGATCCACGTACCGATCCGTCCCCGGCACCGTCGGAATGAACGGCGCCACCAACTCGACCTGCCCAAGGCCCGATTCACCGACCTGAGCGTCGAGCCCCGTGAAGTACGGATCCCAGCACTCCCGCGGGTCCGCCTCCAGGAACCACAGCAGCGTCAGCCGCGTATCGACCCCCTCGACCTGCTTCACGTACGACATGCGGTCGCCGGGAAGCGGGGTCGGCCGGAAGACCGTGACCATGGCGGCGGGGGAGCCGGCGAGGCGTTTCGGGAGGTGGCGGGAGCGCAGCCACTCCAGCAACTCGGCGCGCTGGGCCGGGGATTCGGCGTCGATGACCTCGACGACCAGGCCCGCGTACGGGTGGTCGAGCGCGTGGAAGTCGCGCGGCCCGGCGGCCCCGTCCCGGTACACCGTCGCCTCGTGGTCCTGGAACGCCGTGAAGACGTGTGTGCGGTCCTGGTAGACCCGGCCGTCCCTGTTCAGCCGCTTGTTGATGCCGACGGTCCACTTCATGTGGTCGTCGTAGCGGCCGTCCGTGACCCAGTACGTCGTGATGTAGCAGCCGGCGGTGACCGGCTGGGCGACCGCCGACTTCTCGGGGTAGCGGAGGATCTGCAGATCCCTGGTCGCCACCCAGCGGCGGCCGGCGTACATCCAGGGCATGGCCATCGCGCCTGCGTAGTAGTGGTCGTCCTCGTACCAGCGGTTGTACGCGTACTCGTGGCCCGGGTGCGGCTCGACCATGGTGATCAGGGCGTGGCCGGGGTGGACGCCGTACGGGCCGACGGCGGCCAGTTCCGCGTACACCTCGCTGCGGGTGTCGGTCGGTGTGTCTTCGGGCATGGGGCTTCCCTTCCTCCTGCGGCCTTCCTTCCTCCTCCGGACGCACCTACTCTGACGGACCGTCAGATCAACCGCCAGAGCCGGGAGGCCCTCGATGTCACTGCTCGCAGGCAAGACCGTCGTCGTCTCGGGGGTCGGCGCCGGACTCGGTCACCAGGTCGCGGCGGCGGTCGTGCGCGACGGGGGCAACGCCGTGCTCGGGGCGCGTACCGAGGCGAACCTCGCCAAGGTCGCCGCCGAGCTGGACCCGGACGGCGCGCACACGGCGTACCGGGCGACGGACATCACCGACGAGAGCCGGTGCGAGGCGCTGGCGGCGCTCGGGCGGGAGCGGTTCGGGCGGATCGACGCCGTGGTCCATGTGGCCGCCCTGGACAGCTACTTCGGCGGTCTGGAGGACGCCGACTTCGCCACCTGGCAGACCGTGCTCGACGTGAACCTGCTCGGCACGCTGCGGATGACCCGCGCCTGCCTGCCCGCGCTGAAGGAGCGCGGCGGATCCGTGGTCTTCGTCGGGACGCAGTCGTCCGTGGCCGCCCCGTCCCAGGTGCGGCAGGCGGCGTACGCGGCGTCCAAGGGGGCGCTGACCAGCGCGATGTACTCGCTGGCGCGGGAGCTCGGGCCGCACCGGATCCGGGTCAACACCGTGCTGCCTGGCTGGATGTGGGGGCCGCCGGTGGAGGCGTACGTGAAGTTCACCGCGCATACCGAGGGCGTCCCCGAGGCAGAAGTAAGGGGGCGGCTCACGAGTCGTATGGCGCTGCCCGAGCTGGCCACGGACGGAGACGTGGCGGACGCCGCGGTGTTCCTTGCCTCGGACCGGGCGCGGGCGATCACCGGGCAGTCCTTGCTGGTCAATGCCGGTGAGTTGATGCGGTAGCCCCCTTTACGTCGCGTTCAGGAACGTGAACCGAGGTCAGTGAGCAGAACTATTTTGCCTCCTCTTGACCATACGGGCTGTTGTCGCCGCCATGCCATCGAACCCACGATGAGCGGGCGTTTGACGACCCTGGGAGGGGACACATGAACGGTCTCGACTGGGCCGTGCTCATCGGCTACTTCGGTGTGATGGTCGCCATCGGTGTCTGGTCCCACAAACGGGTCGACAACGTCAGCGACTTCTTCACGGCGGGCGGCAAAATGCCGTGGTGGCTGTCGGGCATCTCGCACCACATGTCCGGCTACAGCGCGGTCATGTTCACGGGCTACGCGGCCATCGCCTATACGTACGGCGTCACTTCCTACGTCACCTGGTCACTGCCCATCGCCATCGGCATCGCGATCGGTGCGAAGGCCTTCGCCCCCCGGCTCAACCGAGTGCGTTCGCGGCTGCACGTGTCCTCGCCGCTGGAGTACCTGAAGAACCGCTACAACCTGCCCACCCAGCAGGCGCTGGCCTGGTCCGGCGTACTGCTGAAGATCGTCGACGTGGGTGCCAAGTGGGCCGCGATCGCGACCCTGTTGTCCGTCTTCACCGGTGTCTCGCTGAACACGGGCATCCTCATCACCGGCGCCGTGACGGCCGTCTACTGCACGGTCGGCGGGCTGTGGGCGGACGCGCTGACCGAACTCGGCCAGTTCATCATCCAGTTCGTCGCCGGTATCGCGATGCTGGTCGCCGTCATGGTCGAACTGAACGGCTTCGGCACGCTGTGGAACGTCTGGGACGAGCCGGCGCTCAAGAACCACTCCGATCCGCTGGCCGGCGACTACCAGATGGTCTTCCTGGTCGCCTATCTCTTCATCAAGACCTTCGAGTACAACGGCGGCATGTGGAACCAGGCCCAGCGCTACATGGCCACGGACTCCGCGAAGTCGGCCACGCGCTCGGCCACCCTGTCCGCCGTGCTCTGGCTGGTCTGGCCGCTGGTGCTGTTCTTCCCCATGTGGGTCGCGCCGCTGATCGTCAAGACGGACGTGCCGGCCGACTCGTACGCCCTGATGGCCGAACAGCTGCTGCCGCACGGCCTGTTGGGCCTGGTCATCGTCGGGTTCTTCTCTCACACGATGGCGATGTGCTCGTCGGACGCCAACGCCATCGCGGCGGTCGTCACCCGCGACATCATGCCCGCCGTCTCGCGGAAGGCCCGCGAGTGGGACACCCGGATGGGGCTGCTGGCCGCCCGCTGGGCCACGCTGCTCTTCCTCGGCCTGTCGATGGCCATCGCGACCCAGGTCAACTCCGACTTCTTCGGCGACATCATCACCGTCGTCATCAAGTGGGTCGCCGGTCTGATGGGCCCGATCGCGATCCCGCTGATGCTGGGCCTGCTCCCGTGGTTCCGCAAGAGCGGCCCGACGGCGGCGCTGATCAGCTGGGGCGTCGGCCTCTTCACCTTCTGGCTGGTCAACTACCCGATCGACTGGAACCTCGAAAACGGCGTCCCGCTCCAGTACCAGGTGTCGATCCCGCTCGCGGTCTCGCTCGTTCTGTACATCCTCATCGGCTACGTGAAGCCGGAGGACACCCCCGAACGGGACGCGCTCATCGCGAAGATCAACAGCGACGACGGCGGCTCGGCGGCCATGGCGATCCCGGTTCCGGCGGAGCCGGTGGAGTCGGCCGACGACGTGGTGAGGGCGCCGGTCAAGGACTGACCTGCCTGAACCTTCGTACGCAGACGAAGGGCGACCGTTCCGGTGGGAGCGGTCGCCCTTCGTGCTGTCAGGGGCGGTGGTCAGCCCGCCGGGACCGGTGTGGCGCCCGGCAGCGCCGCGTATCCCCGTGGGTAGCGGGCCAGCCAGCCCGGTGAGGAGCCCGCCGGGCCGTGCAGGGCCGGGCCCTGGGTCATCTCCATCGCGAAGTCGTCCGCGAGGACGAGCATGGTGGCGCGGCCCTCCAGCTCGGCCAGCCAGGACGGCGGCAGGGCCGTCTCGCCGTGCAGGGCGCCGAGCAGCGCGCCGGTGAGGGCACCGGTGGCGGCCGAGGGGCCGCCGTGGTTCACCGCGAGACACAGGCCGTGCCGGGCGTCCTCGCCGACCAGGGCGCAGTAGACGGCGACCGAGAGCAGCCCCTCCGCCGTGCCGTCGCCGGCCAGGTCCTCGATGCGGGACGGCGTCGGCATGCCCTGCCGTACGGCGCCCAGCGCCTGTTGCAGGGCGTCCGA
Organism: Streptomyces sp. NPDC050704; assembly: GCF_040654355.1. Taxonomy (NCBI): domain Bacteria; kingdom Bacillati; phylum Actinomycetota; class Actinomycetes; order Kitasatosporales; family Streptomycetaceae; genus Streptomyces; species Streptomyces sp. NPDC050704. Next base: position 9,257 of record NZ_JBFAHW010000145.1, read on the forward strand.
GACGGGCTGGTGCCCCGGGCGGGGCGCGAGCAGCTGGAGCGCCCGCTGGACGGCCGAGTCGAGGCTCTCGCCGCGCGCGAGCCCGTGCCCGATCACGGCGTACGCCCCCGCCGCCAGGTATGCCGTGGGGTGCCCGTGCGTCTGCGCCGCGCACTCCACGGCGAGCTGCATCACGAGCTGCGGCTCCCAGCCGACGAGCAGCCCGAAGGGCGCGGAGCGGGCCGCGGCCTCGACGCCCTGCTCCTCGGCGTTCTTGGGGCACTCCAGAGTGCCCATCGTCTCGTCGCCGAGGCCGATCAGACAGGCGCGGGCGGGGTCGCGGCGCGCGTACAGCCACTCCTCGCGCGCCAGCCAGCCGTCCTCCTTGCGGCGCTCGTCAGGACCCCAGTCGCGCTGGGTGGACGCCCACCGCAGATACGCCCGGTGCAGATCCGTCGGCGGATGCCAGGCGCCCGTGTCCCGGCGAACCTGGGCGCGTATCAGGCCGTCCATCGTGAAGAGCGTGAGCTGGGTGAGGTGCGAGACGGCCCCGCGCCTGCCGTACCCGAAGGCCAGGTCGGTGACCCCCTCCGCCCCGTGCGCCTCCCGGATCTCGTCCAGGGTGAGGCTCCCGACGGGCGAACCCAGCGCGTCGCCGACGGCCGCGCCGAGCAGCGTGCCGCGCACCCGGCTGCGGAAGTCCTGCTGTTCGGCACGGCCCCAGACGGCACCGGTTGTCGCACCCACCGAGGCCTCCTGAGATCCAGTTCCGATTCCGCCCGCACGACTGACAGCTCAGCACTGTAATCGAACGGGAACGGTCGGTTGAGGGCGCGAACGGTATGCGAAAAGTGGCCGGACTGGTCATGGTTGGTGGGGGTCGGCGGGCATTTCGCGCAAAAGCCGAGCCCCCTCGGCCGGGACGGCGGACCAGACGAGAGGGCTCTTTCGTGGTGCTTGTGAAGTTGTTGATGTAGTTGTTGATGCGGTGGGTGCAGTGGTGAGTGCAGTGGTGGGTGCTCTTACTGCGTGAGGCATCCGTCGAGGTCAGACGGTGCCCCGGCTCACCTCTGACACGAAGGCGTTCCACGACTCGGCCGGGAAGGCGAGCGTGGGACCGTCGGTGACCTTGGAGTCGCGGACGGCCAGTGCCGTCCGGACAGGGGACTTGACCTCGACGCATGCGCCGTTTCCTTGGGAATACGAAGACTTCGTCCACGTATCCGTGGCGCCCTGCTTGATTGCCATGTTCGCTCCGGTAGCCAGTTGCTGAGTCAGCCAGTTGTCGAGTTGCTGTCACCGCGCTGCGGGTTCCTTCCGGAACCCACGGTTCGGATTGCGCCAAAGGTCGTTGCTCCTTGGCGTGATCGACGCTACTCGCCAACATCGGCGTACGAAGCGACTATTCACTCGACTGGATGGCATATACCGGTGGAGTCTTCCGCCGGACCATGGCGAGGGTGTATTGTCCGGCGCTTTCTCGCCAAGAGCGTCTCGGTCCGCCGTCTCAGTGCTCCGTCGCAGTGCGTTGCCGCGGTGCGCTGCCTCAGTGCGCGTAGTCCTTCGCGACGTCCGCGATGAACTCGCGTGACTGGTCCGCGTTCAGCGCCTGGGCCCGGAGGTGCTCGTACATGACGCTGTACTTCTGGACGTCGTTCGCCTTCTCCAGGTACAGGTCGCTGGTGACGCCCTCGATGTAGACCACGCTGGAGTCGGCGGCGTCCGGGAACTCCAGGATCGCGTACTGCCCGCTGACGCCGGGATGGGCGCCCATGGTGAACGGGATGACCTGCACCGTCACATGCGGCACGTGGGACATCTCGACGAGATGCTCCAACTGCTCGATCATCACCTGCTTGTTGCCGACGGTCCGGCGCAGCGCGGCCTCGTCGAGGACGGCCCACAGTCTCAGGGGGTTCTCCAGGTCGGAGATACGTTCCTGTCGGCGCAGCCGTACCTGGACGCGCTTGTCGATGTCGCCGGGAGCGGCCTCCGGGAGCGCGCCCGCGATCAGGGACTCGGCGTACGGACGGGTCTGCAGCAGCCCCGGGACGACCAGCGGGTCGTACACGCGCAGGCTCGCCGCGTCCGTCTCCAGGCCGATGTAGACGCTGTACGGAATGTCGCCGAAGGAGTGCCACCAGCCCTGCTGGCGCGAGTCCTTGGCCATCTGCATCAGCGAGTCGACGATCCGGACGTCCTCGACCTCGTACACCCCGCACAGATCGCGGACATCGCGCTGGCTGATGCTGCGCCGCCCGTTCTCCAGGCGGCTGATCTTCGACTGCGAGACGAGCAGTCGCTCGGCGACCTCTTCGGCGGTCATGCCCTTGAGCTCCCGGAGCCGACGCAGCTCCTGGCCCAACCGGCGCCGCCTGACGGTGGGATTGACACTGGACGCCACGGGACGTGCACCTCCGGCTGCCTGCTGCCTGTACTTTGCGTATCTGCTGTTGAGCAGATTGCCACCAAGGTGCTTGCTGCCGCTGGGAAACAGCGGATATGCCGTGCGTACGCGCCACTTGGCACCACCTCGCACCACCTGGCCGGAACGGACCGGAGCGGTGGCGGGGCGTGTGGTGAGGCGTGTCGTGCGGTGTTGTGATGCGGTGTTGTGATGCGGTGTTGTGGTGCGTTGTGCGGTGAAACGCGGCCGCGCGGGACAGTGGGCCGTGTCGTCGTCCGGACGTACGGTCCACTGTCCCGCGCGGCCCAGCGGCTCCCGAACCGGGTCTGGGGACTTGCGGTGCGGCGCTGACTGCGTGATGCGCGGTGCGTTGTACTGCGGGTACTGCTGGTACTGCGGGTGCTCAGGTACTGCCGTTACCGCGAGCGGTGCGGTGGTGCCTATGTGCCGTGGACCAGCGGCTCAGTGAGCCACGGCGCGCGCCATCGAACCGCGGTGCGGCTGCATCGGAACACCCCTGGCGGGCTCCGGTGCGGGCCTGGCTCCGGGGGCGACCTGACGGCCGGCCGGTGCCGGGCTGCGGCGTGGCTGTGCGGCCACACCGTTCTGGACGTCCATCACGGCGTGCGCCACGAGTCCGCCCATGGGGTCGTGCCTGATCAGATCCCGGAGGCGGGAGCGCGACGAGCGCCCTTCGTTCCCCGGGTAGAGGTGCTTGCCCAAGCCGACGGCATGCGCCAGCGCGGCCAGTGCGGCGGTCCGCGGGTCCGGCGGTACGCCGGTGCGGATCGCACTGTCCAGCCGGGCCCTGATCTCCCGGCTGATCTCCGTGTCCGTCGCTTGGTAGCGAGTCGTCGGAAGCACCCCGCACATCTGTCCCGCCACGGCATGCACCATGCCGCACCGCTCCAGATGCGATAGATACGTCTGGCGCAACCCCAGTCGGGGTCCGCCTATCCAGTTCACTGCGCGTACCGGAGCACCCCGCCTGCGGAGTAGTTCCAGCGCACAGTCCAATGTCGGATCTCCGGTCGGCCGTGGGGCCACCACGGCGATACGATCCCCGTCTGGGGCTATCCGTCCGGCCAGCGCCAGCTCTACTAGCTGTGCTCCGGCCAGGCCGAGGTCGAGCGACTGCGGCTGTGCGGTGGTACCCGTGGTCGGGTCCAACGCCAGCAGCAAAAGCTCCTCCGGAAGTGTTCTGCGGCTCCTGCCCATCCATGCCTCCCCGCGTGGATGAATGACAGGGTGACCCCTCTCACATTGGTCTGTCGAGGGTGCGTGACCGGTTCGTAGTGGAACCGGTAGATATGTCGTTCTCGTCTACCAGGGGGGTTAAGCCCGCACACAGGACACTGGTACACGGTTCGGACACTGGTTTCCGGGCGGGTGTCACGGGTTTTTCGGGTTCATGGTTCGGTTGGGCGCACGGAGTGTGGCGCACGGAGGAGGCATCGGTGGCGGGCGAGTCCCCCGACAGGTCGAAGCAGCGCGAGTCGTCGGCGGAACCGACGTCGGGGAGTACGCCGGGGGGTACTGCTCCGGTTCCGGATCCGCGGCTGGCGGTGGCACGGGAGGCCGTGACGGCGGCGGCCCGCGTGGACACGGCCACGGGCGTCTTCTCGACGAAGCGCTCCGCGGGTTCGGCGGGGTCCGGGGGTTCCCGGGCTTCCGAGGGCGCGCAGGGCTCGGAGGGCGCTGACGGTGCTGCGGGCTCCGAAAGCTCCGAAGGCTCTGAAGGCTCTGAAGGCGCGGAGAGTTCGGCCGCCGGGGGTTCCCGTTCGCGCGGAAGTGACGGTTCTGCCGAGCCGGCGAGCGCCGGGAAGGGCTCCGTGGAGGGCACCGAGGGCGGTGACGGGCGCCTGCGGGAGGCCGTGGCGGCCTGGGTCGCCGTGGCGGGCGAGGAGACGCCTGAGAGGCCCTCTGAGGCCGGCGGCGATGACGATGGCGAGGCCCGGACCGACGGCGCGGCCGCCGAGGCGGCCCCGGACGCCGTAGAGGGCACCTCCGAGAGGGAGGGCGCCGACGGCGACGGCACCGACTTGGGCGACGGCTCGGACGGTGACGAGAGCGACGAGGGTGACGGTGGCTCCGAGTCGGAGACCGACGCCTCTCCGGAGGTCGCGGGCGAGGGCGGGGTCTCGGGTGCCTCGGACAGCGCCGAGGTCTCGGATGACGTTGAAGGCTCGGACGATGCCGCTGCGGAGGATGTCTCCGACGCGGAGGGGTCCGGCGCCGGTGCAGGCTCGGGCGGTGACGAGGGCGACGGTGGATCCGAGTCGGAGACCGACGCCTCGCCTGAGACCGACGCCTCTCCGGAGGCCGAGGTCGAGGCTGACGCGGACACCGGCACCGACGTGGACGCCGTTGACGACGAATCGGACGCGGGCTCCGAGCCGGAGAGTGCCGCCCCGGCGGGGGCCCCGGCCGAGGACGACGCTTCCGTCGACGCGGAGGACTCCGAGGGCGACCGGCCCACGGCCGACGCGGAGACCGACGGCAGCGCTGACGTCGAGGGCGGGCCCGAGGACGAGCCGCGGGACGAGCCGAAGGCCGGCGCCGTCGCGAAGGCGGACGTCGAGCCGGTGGACGAAGTCCCCGGCGACGGCGAGGACGACGGTGACGCGGACTCCGCCGAGGAGTCATCCGCGGACGCCCCCAAGCCGCCCCGCGTCGATCAGCCCACCGCCACCTTCAAGGTGCGGCCGGCCGCCGTGGACCAGCCCACGACCATGCTCAAGCTGGGCGACGCCAGGCCGGCCGACAAGGCGGACGACGGCAAGGCGGGCGAGAAGCCCGGGGCCGGGGCGGACGTCCGGCCGGATGCCGAGTCGGACGCCGAGTCGGACAAGGGTGCCGCCGCCAAGGAGCCGTCCGCAGCGGAGCGCACCAGCAAATTCGTGGCCCTCAAGCCGCTCGACGAGCCCGCGCCGCCGAAGTCGGGGCCGACCGCTCCACCGGCGGTTCCGCCGGCCTCCGAGACCGCCGCCATTCCGCAGGTCGGGCCGGAGCGCACGACTCAGCAACCCCTGCCGCCGAAGCCGCCGTTGGACCTCCTGGCGGAGCTGACGAACACACCGCCGCCCCGGGAGACCCCGGTGCGGACGATCGTGCGCCGGGTCAAGATCTGGACGCCCCTGGTACTCCTGCTGGCCGTGGTGTTTGCAGTCGTACAGGCCGTACGCCCGTTGCCGGCACCCGCGCTGACGCTGACCGCCGACGAGTCGTACGCCTTCGAGGGCGGGAAGGTCGCCCTGCCGTGGCCCGACGAGGGCCAGGGCTGGCTGGACGTGAACGGCATCGGCACCGTCGACGACTTCGGCGAGCAGAAGCCCGTCGCGATCGGCTCGGTCGCCAAGGCCATGACTGCGTACGTGATCCTCAAGGACCACCCGATGAAGTCCGGCGAGGAGGGCAAGCGGATCCCCGTCGACAAGAAGGCCGAGACGGAGGGCGGTTACGACAAGGACGGCGAGTCGACCCTCAACACCATCAAGGAGGGCGACACCCTCACCGAGAAGCAGGCCATCGAGGCCATCATGATCCCCTCGGCGAACAACGTCGCCCGGCTGCTGGCCCGTTGGGACTCCGACGGTTCCGAGGAGGCGTTCGTCAAGAAGATGAACGACGCCGCCAAGGAACTCGGCATGGACGACACGACGTACACCGACCCGTCAGGACTGAAGGAGACCACCGTCTCCACCGCCGAGGACCAGGTGAAGCTCGGCAACGAGCTGGTGAAGATGCCGGCGCTGACGGACATCACCAAACTGCCGTCCTGGGTCGACCCGTCCGGCCGGAAGTGGAACAACTACAACCGCCTCGTCCCGTACAACAACGCCATCGGCATCAAGACCGGCACCACCACCGCGGCCGGCGGCAACCTGCTGTTCGCCGGGACCCAGGAGGTCGGCGGCGAGACCGTCACCGTCGTCGGCGCGATCCTCGGCCAGCACAAGCCGCCGATCATCGACACCGTCAACGCGGTCAGCAAGACCGCGATGGTCGCCGCCCAGGAGGCGCTGACCTCGCGGAAGATCCTGAAGAAGGGTGACGTCGTGGGGTATGTGGACGACGGGCTCGGCGGGCAGACGCCGGTCGTCGCCACCAAGGACGTCTCCGCGGTGGGCTGGGCCGGAAAGACCGTCAAGCTGAACCTGAGCGAGGACGGTACGACGATTCCGCACGAGGCGAAGGCGGGAACCAAGGTCGGTTCGCTGAGCGTCGGTGACGGCACGGGCGACGCCGTCGAGGTGCCGGTCGCGCTCCAGTCGGACCTGACCGAGCCCGGCTACGGAGCCAAGCTGACCCGGGTCGGCTGACGGCGGCACGTACACACCGGTTCACCGACAAGCCGGCCGCACCCCATCGGGCGACCGCCCCGGCGCTCCCCGACGGGGTGCGTGCTAGCGTCGCAAGAAGGGGCAGGTCGCCCGCCGCGGGGCCCGGCCGGAGAGCGAAACAACGGGACACGGGAGTGCCTTCACGTGGCGACAGCGGAGCCGAAGCACGCCGACGACGCCGAGCCGAGCCGAAGGGCCGGCGGGCGAATACACGTGCGCGCACGTCACCTTGACGGCCACGGGAGATCCGGCGAAGGCCAGGATCAGGGGAGCTCCGGGTCCCGGGACCCGCGCGACGACGACCGTGAGACCGAGCCGCAGCCGCACAAGGGCGGCGGGGCGGACGAGGACGACCACGCCGGCCGGGACGACCAGGACGACCACGTCGGCCGGGAAGACGAGGGCGGCCGGGACGGCCAAGGCGACCGTGGTCGCGGTCACGGTCGTGGTCACGACGACCCGCCCGCATCCGTCACCAGCACGCCGACCCCGGCCCCAGCCCCAGCCTCAGCTCCACCTCCGGCTCCGGCTCCGAACGCTTTCACCCGCTTCGTCGGCCGTCACCCGGTAGCCCTCGCCACCGCCCTCTCCGGTGTCCTGCACGTCATCTGGTTCTTCACGTTCGCGAACAGCGGGGGCGACCTCGCGGCGCAGGACGCGTGGGCCGAGTTCGTCGGGCGGCATCCGGACTCGGCGTACAACCTGGCCTGGTACGGCGGGATGCACCCGGTGTCGTACAGCGTGGTGTCCCCGTATCTGATGTCCGTGCTCGGTGTGCGGACGACGATGATGATCGCGGGGACGATCTCCGCCGGGCTGCTCATGCTGATCCTCATCCGGAGCAGAGCCGTACGGAATCCCGTGTGGGCGGCTCTCGCCGGAGTGTTCGCACTTCTTTGCAACGCCGCGTCAGGACGCGTGACCTACGGGCTCGGCATGGTCTTCGGGCTCGGCGCCGCCGCGGTCGTCTTCTGCTGGCCCCACCGCTGGCGCTACAAGCGCTGGGCCAAGGCCCTGTGCGCCGCCCCCCTCGCGGCGATCGCGACCGCCGCGTCTCCCGTGGCCGGGCTCTTCGTGGGCCTGGTCGCCGTGGCGCTCTTCCTGCAGAAGCGCCGCCCGGGCGCGTACGCGCTGGGCATCGCCCCGGCCATGGTCGTGGGCGTCTCCGCCTGGCTGTTCCCCTTCTCCGGCACGCAGCCGATGATGATCGGCTCGGCCTCGCTGCCCTTCATATACGCGGGGTTCGTCTACTTCCTCGTACCCAAGGAGTGGAAGACCGTCCGGATCACGGCGGCGGTGTACGGGCTCGCCGTCCTGCTCGTCTGGCTGATCAGCTCGCAGATCGGCTCCAACATCAGCCGCCTCGCGATGCTCTTCGCGGGCGTCACGCTGCTCGCCGCGCTGCCGTTCGCGGTGCCGCGCTCACGCAAGTGGTACGCGATCGTGGTGGCCTTCGCCGGATTCGTCACCTGGATCGGCTACAAGGCGGTGGACGACGTCATCCACACGACGCCGGAAGCGTCCTGGGCGCGCGAACTGGCCCCGCTGGTCAACCAGCTCCAGGTGGTCGGTGCTGAGAAGGGCCGCGTGGAGGTCGTACCGGCCCGCTCGCACCGCGAGGCGTCCGCCCTCGCCCCGTACGTCAACCTCGCCCGGGGCTGGAACCGCCAGGCGGACATGGAACGCAACCCCCTCTTCTACGACGACACCCTCAACTCCGCGAACTACCACGAGTGGCTGCAGCGCTGGGCCGTCCACTACGTCGTCGTCCCCAAGGGCGAACCGGACGGCGACGGCGGCGAGCGCGAGCGGGAGCTGGTGCAGCGCGGGATGCCGTACCTGAAGCAGGTCTGGGGCGACGCCAACTGGCAGCTCTTCAAGGTCACCGATCCCACCCCGATGGCCGACCCGCCCGCCGTCGTCGACCGGGCCGGCCAGGACGAGCTGACGATCGAGGTGAAGAAGGCGGGCCGGGTGCTCATCCGCATGCCGTACTCGCCGTGGCTCGGCCTCGTCGACGCCGAGGGCAAGAGCGTGAAGCCGCCCCAGGAGACCGAGGAGTCCAAGCGGCGGGACGACGATGACGACTCCCCGAAGACGTTCGACAACGTCAACGGCTGCCTCATGGAGACGGAAGAGGACGCGAAGGGCGACAAGTGGACGGAGCTGCTCGCGCCGCGGCCCGGCACGTACCGCCTGGCGGCGCCTTACCAGCTGCCTCGCGGCACAGGATGCCCCGAGGAGATGCGGGAGGCGGTGCGCGGGACGGACGGGTGACGTTCCGTGGGGTCGGTGAGGGTGCTCGGTCCGTTTGACGGGCGTGCTCGGCTGGTTCGGTGGGTGGTGCTCCGCCGGTTTGACGGGGGTGCTCGGTCCGTTTGGTGGGGTGCTCCGCGGGTTCGCTGACGGCAGCGGGAGTCGACGAAGACTGCCGACTCCCGGCAGTGATTTCGGTGCCGTACAGCGGCGAGGATCTTCGCACCGACCGCTCGACCACGGAGGCAACCACCCATGAGACCGACCCGCGCTGCCCTGCTGATCGCCGCGACCGCCCTGACGCCCGCACTCCTCTTCACCGCCCCGGCGTCCGCCACCGACTCGCCGGCCGCGGCGACGACCGTGACGGCGACGACCGGGACCCCGGTCGACGAGATGTCGGAGGACGACCTCCGCGTCGCCATCGCCCGCATCCTGGGGGACGAGGACTCCGGCAGGGCGGTCGTGCGAGAGGCCAACAAGGCCCTCGACGGCAGCGTGGAGGACATGCGCGCTTTCCTGGAGACCGGCCACCGTCTCGCCCAGGCCGAGGACGACCGCGTCGCCGTCGCCCGCATCCTGGCCGACCCGGCCATCGGCGACGCCCTCCGTGCGGCTGCCGAGGAGGTCATCGACGGTACGCCGGAGGAGCTGCGGTACTTCCTGGAGGTCGGGCAGTACGAGGTGGACGGATAGGTCCGTCGCCGTCAGTTCACGCGATCGGGAACGCCACGTCGCAGACCGGGTCCGCCGGGCCCGCGGCGGCCCAGTCAGTGAAGTAGATCTCGCGGCAGGGGCCCGCGTATGCGAGGCCCTGTGCGGCGATCCACTCCTCGACCGCCTCGAACGCGGCGATGATCTGCGGATGGGCCACCTGGGCCTTGGCGATACGGGTGTAGGCGAGCCGCCGCGCGGGCTCCACGCGGACCTTCGTCTCCCAGGCCCGCCCGTGCTCGGCCGCCCACACCCGCGCCGCGGCCTCGTCGACGACCGGCACGCAGGACTCCGCGGGCCCGTCGCTCTCCGTCGACACCTCGGCGTGGTAGACGACGAAGGGCACCCCGTTGAGCCCGCCGGAGGCCTTCGCGCCCTCCTCCAGGCGTCCAAGCGACGCCCCGATCCACATCGGCAACTCGTCCGCCAGCGTGTGCCGCGTCTGTGTCAGCACCACCTGCTCCGGCACTTCGACCGTCTCGACCACGAACTTCCCGTACATCGCGGAACTCCTTCCGGAAAGGCGTCCACGGAGGTACTCGACCAGGGTGCGCTGACTCGCGATCCGCTCCTCGACGTCCGCCCAGTACCCGGCGACGCGGTCGGCGGCCCCGGTGCCGCCCAGTTCGACCACCTCGGCGATCAGGGCGAGCGGCATGTCGAGCCGGCGCAGGAGCGCCACCGTGCGGGCGCGCTCGGCCTGGCCCGCGCGGTAGTAGCGGTAACCGCTGACCTCGTCGACGTACGCGGGCGTCAGCAGCCCCAGGCGGTCGTACAGCCGCAGGGCCTTCGCCGACAGCCGCGCACGGGCGGCGAAGGCACCGATCGTCAGCAGATCCTCGTCCGCCACGTCATCCCCTACGTCATCCTCCGTCACCGGGCGCCCTCCGCCCGGCGGGAAGGACGCTGCCCCCTGCCCCAGGGGCAAGGTCAACGGGTCGTCCCGGAACGAGCTAGGCGATGGCGCTCTCCACGGCGGCGACGACCTCGGCCGACTCCGGCTCGGTCTGCGGCGAGAAGCGGGCGGCCACCGTGCCGTCCGGGCCGATCAGGAACTTCTCGAAGTTCCAGCGGATGTCGCCGCTGTGCCCCTCGGCGTCGGCGGTCGTCACGAGCCGCTCGTAGAGCGCGTGCCGGCCCTCCCCGTTCACCTCGACCTTCTCGGTCATCGGGAAGGTCACGCCGTACGTCGCCGAGCAGAACTCCGCGATCTCCTCGGAGGTGCCGGGCTCCTGGCCCATGAACTGGTTGCAGGGCACGCCGAGCACGGTGAAGCCCTGTGCGGCGTACCGCTCGTGCAGCCGCTCCAGGCCGCCGTACTGCGGGGTGAGGCCGCACTTGGAAGCCACGTTCACGATGAGTACGGCCTTGCCCTTGTACTGGCCGAGGTCCGCCGAACCGCCCTGCAGGGCGTCGATGCCGACGTCGAGAACGGAGGCGTCAGAGGTACCGGAGTTGTCAGTAGTAGTCATAAACGGATGCTAACTCCGGCGCGAAGGCGGAGGTGCGGCGCCCTGGGCCGTACGGCTATCGCGCCACGAACTGCGTGAGGATCGCCTGGACTTCGTAGATGTCCACGCCCTTGGTGAACGTCTTCTCTATCGGCATGGACGTCCCGGAGATCCAGATCTTCAGCTCGGCGTCGAGGTCGAAGTGACCGGCGGTCTCGACGGAGAAGTGGGTGATGCTGCGGTACGGGACGGAGTGGTACTCCACCTTCTTGCCGGTGATCCCCTGCTTGTCGATCAGGATGAGACGGCGGTCGGTGAAGAGGATGGTGTCGCGTATCAGCAGGTACGCGGCGTACACCTGCTCGTCCTGCCCGAGCAGCCGCGCGTAGTCATGCTGGGCTTTCGCCGGATCGACAGTGTGCGCGTTCCCGAACAACGCCATGCCGGGCCCCCAAGTCGTGTCGCAGGTCGTGGCCGTAACTGAAGCCGTGGCCGAAGCCGTACGAATTCACCTGATTGTCGCACCTCGCGCCGGCCTTCCAACGCCGTTGATGTCCCACGCCATTGATGTCGGTCGGCGATGTCCGGTTGGATGGACCCATGGAGCGTATCGAGGCGGAGCTGTTCACGGATGGCGGGAGCGATGCGGTGGTGCGCCTGCCCGGCCGCAGATTCCCCGGCGTACTGATCCAGGGGGACTCACTCCACATCCTCCGCAGCGATGTGGCCGAGCTGGTGAAGGCCTGCGAACAGGGCGACCTCACCGACGCCCGGGAGTCCGCCGGCGTCCTCCTGGCCAGCCTGGACACCCTGCTGAACCGCTACTCGGCCGCACTGGAAGCCCACGACATGCCGGCGCCGTACTGAGGGCTAACGCTTCTGGGCCCGGTACCGCTTGAGCAGAGCCGTGATCTTCTGGCTGTCCGCCTGACCGTTGAGCTCGGTGAGTAGATCGTCGGGACAGAGCTCGTACAGATCACCCCACCACCGGCGCCCTCTGTTGTCCCAGATGCGGTACCCACCCGGCACACCTCTGGCCACGTAACGTCGTCTGCTCACTGCCCCTCCGCCCCTGCGCCTCTCCGTCCGGGCACGCCGAGTACGGCCTGGAACTGCTCGTGCGCCTCGCGGGCGCGGCCTGTCGACAGGTAGGCGTGGCCCAGTCGGCTGCGGATGTCCATCTCCAGCCAGTGGTAGCCGGGGTCGGTGATGGGGGACAGCAACCGGTGCTGCAGGAGGGCCTGGTGGTGGAGGGCGATGGCCGCGCCCGGGTTCCCCTCGCCCCGCTCGGCCGTGCCCAGCCGGGTCAGGCTGCGCGCGCAGAGGAAGATGTCCCCGACCCGCTGACCCAGTTCGACCACCTGACGGAACCGGCTCTTGGCCTCACCGTACCGGCCGAGGCGGAGGTGGGCGTCGGCGGCGCAGGTCAGGGTCCTGCCGAGGGTGCGCGGTCTGCCGTCCGTCTCGGCGTGGGTCTGGGCGGAGGCGAAGCAGGCCAGCGCCTCCTCGTTCCGTCCCTCGGACTGGTGGGCGAGGCCGACGATGACGAGTGCCATCGAGGTGACCCAGTCGTTGCCCAGCCGCCGGGACAGGTCCACCGCCGCGGTGGCCCGGACGATCGCCCGGTCGCTGTCGCCCGCGCTCAGGTCGAGAGAGCCGAGACCGGCGAGCGCCCGGGCCTCTTCGTACGGGTCGGGGCGGTGCCGACTGAGGTCCAGTGCCTCGGCGTGGTACGTGCGGGCCTGCCGGTACCGGCGTTGGTCCACGGCGGTGTAGCCGAGGCAGTTCCGCAACGCGGCGGCCATCCGCCGGTCGGTGGCGTCGTCCACGTGCGCGAGGGCGAGCTCCAGAGCCGTCTGGGACTCGTGGTAGCGGCCCTGCCGGATGAGGTAGTCGCACAGCGCCTCGGCGATCCAGCAGGCGTAGTCCGCCTCGCCGAGGGCGGCGGCGTACCCGACGACGTCGGCGAGTTCTCCACCGGCCGCGTCCAGCCAGGCCTCCGCGTCCTGCCAGCGCCTGAACGGTGCGCCGGCGAGCTGGGGTTCGGTGGGCTGCGGTCCGGCGGGTCGGGGTCCGGTGGGAAAACCGGCGGGGCCCCAGTCACTGGTGACCCGGCCCGCGTCGAGATAGAGGCGGAGTGCGGCCGTGCGCGCGGCGGCGGCTTCGGCGGGCGTGGCTTCCGCGACGCGTCGGGCGTGCACGCGGACGAGGTCGTGCAGGCGGTAGCGGCCGGGCCGCGGCTGCTGCAGCAGACTCGTGTCGACCAGGCTCTCCAGGATCCGCTCGGTGTCGTGCGACGGCCGGTCGAGCATGGTCGCCGCCGTCAGCACGTCGAACTCGACCGTCGGCGCGAGCCCCAGCGCACGGAACCCGCGCTGCTGCTCGGGTGCGAGCTGGTCGTACGACAGGCGGAAGGCCGTCTCCACGCTGCGGTCCCCGACCCTCAGTTCGCCGAGGCGGTGCTCGTCGCCCGCCATCCGGCTCACCAGGTACCCCACCGTCCAGGTGTCGCGGTTCTGCAGCCGCGACCCGGCGATGCGCAGGGCCAGCGGCAGACCGGCGCACAGCCCCACCAGCTGATGCGTCGCCGCCTGCTCCCTGCTCGCGCGCTCCGCTCCGATGATGTGCGTGAGCAGGGACACCGCGTCCCCGCTCGCCAGGGGCTCCAGGGTGACCCGTCGGTCGGCGTCCAGGTCGGCCAGTCGTCGTCGCCCGGCCACCAGCACCCTGCTGCCCGCTCCGGCCGGCAGCAGCGGTCGTATCTGGTCGGCGTCCAGGGCGTCGTCCAGGACGAGGAGCAGTCGTAGCGGACTGGTCGCGGCGCGCCAGGCGGCGGTGAGTTCGTCGAGGTCGCTCGGCAGCTCGCCGCCAGCCACGCCGAGGGAGCGCATCAGGCGCTGTAACGCCTGTTCCGGCGACTGCCGCCGCTGTGTGCTGTGGGCGCGCAGGTCCACGAAGAGGCAGCCGTCCGGGTAGTCGGCACTGAGCTCACGGGCCGCGCGTACGACGAGCGCGGTCTTGCCGACGCCGGCCGTACCGTCCACCGTCACGATCGACACGGCTCCGGGCGCGGCAGGCGCGGTCAGCTGCGCGAGCTCGGCCTCCCGCCCGGTCAGGTGGCCGGCGTCGCCCGGCAGGTCGTTGACCGCGCGGCCGGGCGGCCGGGGCCGGTCGGGAGGAGCGGCAGCGGAGGAGGAGCGCGCCGCGGCCGGACCGAGGAGGCGCTCGTCGTCCCGGCGCAGCACCGCTTCATGGACGCGGCGGAGTTCGTCACCGGGGTCGACCCCGAGCTCGTCGCGCAGGCGCTCGCACATGTCCTGATGGACGGTCAGCGCCTCCGCCTGGCGTTCGCTGCCGTACAGGGCACGCATGCGCAACGCCACCAGCGACTCGTCGTACGGACTGGACACCGACAGGGTGGCGAGGTCGTCCAGGACGTCGGCGAACCGGCCGAGCAGGAGCAGGCACTCCAGCCGTTCCACCCGAACCGTGCGCAGGCGCTCAAGGAGCCGCCGCCGTTCGACGTCGGCGAACGGTCCTGGCAGCCCGGCCAACGGCTCGCCGTCGAACAGGGCGAGCGCCCGCGACAACCGGTCCACCGCGGTGGCCGGATCGCCGGCCGCCTTCGCGCGCCGGCCGCCGTCGACCTGCTCGGCCAGCTCCGTCACATCGAGCTGGATCCCGTCGACGACGAGGCGGTACCCGCCTCCTTCGCCGCGGATCACCGAATGTGCGGGGCCGGTGCCCGCCGCGTCGAGGGCCTGCCGCAACTCGTAGACATAGCTGGGCAGTACCCTGCGGCCGGTCTTCGGCGGCTCGGTCCCCCAGACCCCGTCGAGCAACTGCTCGTGGCTCACCAGGAACCCCGGCCGCAGCGCCAGTGCCGCCAGTACGGCCTGGCGGCGGACGGGCCCGAGGGCCAGCCGCGTGCCGTCGTGCCAGGCCCGCACGGGCCCGAGCACGGCGAGCCGGAGCCGTCGAGGAGATCCAGCGCCCACCCCCGGTGCCTCCGCTCCCCGTTCCGCGCATCATCAGGATTTCACTGGCATTGCAGCGTGCACCGCCATGGTTTGCAAGTGCCCGTCGAAACCCGGGAGTTCAGCCGCGGGTGAGTACCGAGGGGCGCGCTGTGCCGGGCGGCGGCCCTGACCGGGGGAACGGCCGCCGCCCGCTGCGGCGGGAACACGAACGTGGTCTCCCGCGTGGTCTCCCGGAACGCTTCGACTATCCGCGCCACTCAGCGTCACATCGCATAACCCTTCGCGATTTGGACGGACGCTTCTTCCGCGCTTCATCGGTGCTGTACGGGCGCTTACCGACCCCTCCCGAGAGTGGCAGCACCCGCGCTTCCGCCGGGCGAATCCCGCACAAGACTCGAAGGGGAAGATTTATGCGCGATGCTTTGCAATCTCAGCGCAGGGCCATTCTCACCGGAGGGCTGGCGGCCACCGCGGCCCTGCTCACCGGTTGCTCGTCGAAGTCGGACAGCGAGGGGGCGCCGAAGCCGGCCGCCGCGGGGGCGGCGAAGACACCCTCACCCGCCGCGGCCGCACGACCGGACGCGCCCTGGTCGGCATTCTCACGGCTGATGGACGGCAACAAGCGCTGGGTGGACGGAGCTCTCCAGCACCCCGACCGGGACCCCGAGCGACGGGATCTCGTGGCCGA